>NZ_LGDO01000050.1:0-24839 GCF_001279805.1 Streptomyces sp. XY431 | reverse complement strand
CGTCCCACCCCCGGCCCCGAGGAGTCCCCGTGCCGCCCGCCCTCCCCTTCTTCGTCTACGGAACCCTGCTCACCGGGGAGCGCAACCACGCGGTGTTCCTGGCCGGCCGCTGCGCCTCGGTACGGCCGGCGGTGCTGGACGGCGCCGCGCTGCACGCGGGGCCCGGGTTCCCGTACGCCGTGCCGGACGCCGCCCCGGGCCGGCGGATCCTCGGCGAGCTGGTGACGATCCGCCCCGCCGCCTACCCGGAGGCGCTCGCGGCGCTGGACCGGCTGGAGGACTGCCGTCCGGACGGCGGCGGCGAGTACGTCCGCGAGCGGCTGACCGTGCGCACCGAGGACGGCGGCACCGCCCCGGCCTGGGTGTACCTGGCCGGACCGGCCGTCGGCGCCCGGCTGCGCGCGCACCCGGCGCTCATCGCCTCCGGCGACTGGCGGCGGCGCGACTGAGGACGCCGGGCCGAACCGCGTCACGGCCGCTCCTGCGCCGCACCCTGGCCGACCGCGGGCCGAATACCGCCAGGTAGGCTGCCCACACCCCGCGTCGACGACCCCGCCCCGAGGAGCCCCCCGGTGTCCCAGCAGCCACCCCCGATCACCGTCGTCGGGATCGGGGCCGACGGCTGGCCCGGACTCGCCGCCACCGCGCGCGCCGCCCTGCGGGCCGCCGGGGCCGTGATCGGCGGCCCCCGGCAGCTGGACCTGCTGCCCGCCGAGGAGGTCGGCGCCGAACGGGTGCCCTGGCCGTCCCCGCTGCGCCCGGCCGTCGCCGGCCTGCTCGCCCGGTACGCGGACCGCCGGCCGGTCGTCCTGGCCAGCGGCGACCCGATGTTCTTCGGCATCGGCCGCACCCTCGCCGAGACCGTCGGCCCCGAACGGCTGCGGATCCTGCCGCACCCCTCCTCGGTCGCGTACGCCTGCGCCCGGCTCGGCTGGCCGCTGGAGGCCACCGAGGTGGTCAGCCTGGTCGGCCGGCCCCTCGACACCCTGCGCCTGGCGCTCAACCCGGGCCGGCGGCTGCTGGTGCTCAGCGCCGACGCCGCCACCCCGGCCGCCGTCGCCGCACTGCTCTCCGCGCACGGGTACGGCTCCGCCCGGCTGCGGGTCCTCGAACAGCTCGGCGGGCCCGGCGAGCGGCAGCTGGACGGCACCGCCGACGGCTGGCCGCACCCGCCCGGCGACCCGCTCAACCTGATCGCCGTCGAGCTCGGCGCCGACGGCCCCCGCACCCCGGTCGTCCCCGGCCTGCCCGACGCCGCGTACGAGAGCGACGGCCAGCTGACCAAGCGGCACGTGCGCGCCGCAACCCTCGCCACCCTGGCCCCCGTCCCCGGTGAACTGCTCTGGGACATCGGCGGCGGCTCGGGATCGATCGCGATCGAGTGGCTGCGCGCCCACCGCGACAACCGGGCCGTCACGGTCGAACGCGACCCGGTGCGGGCCGAACGGATCGCCCGCAACGCCGCCGCCCTCGGTGTGCCCCGGCTGCGCGTGGTCACCGGACCCGCCTCGGACGCGCTCGCCGGACTGCCCGCCCCGGACGCGGTGTTCGTCGGCGGCGGCCTCACCGCGCCCGGTCTGCTCGACACCTGCTGGGCGGCGCTGCCGCCCGGCGGCCGGCTGGTCGCCAACACGGTGACCCTGGAGTCGGAGGCGCTGCTCACCACCTGGTACCGGCGGCACGGCGGCGAACTGCTGCGGCTCGCCGTGGCGCACGCCGTCCCGGTCGGCGGCTTCACCGGCTGGCGCCAGGCGATGCCGGTCACCCAGTGGTCCGCCGTCAAACCCGCCGCCGAAACCCTCACCTCCCGGGAGAACGCCTCGTGACCGTCCACTTCATCGGGGCCGGCCCCGGCGCCGCCGACCTGATCACCCTGCGCGGCCAGCGGATCCTGGCCCGCGCCGAGGTCTGCCTCTACGCCGGCAGCCTGGTGCCGCGCGAACTGCTCGCCGAGTGCCCGCCCGGCGCCCGGCTGGTCGACACCGCCAACCTCACCCTGGACCTGATCGTCGAGGAGATGGTCCGCGCCCACGCCGCCGGGCAGGACGTCGCCCGGCTGCACTCCGGCGACCCCTCGGTGTTCAGCGCCGTCGCCGAGCAGATGCGCCGTCTCGACGCGGCCGGCGTGCCCTACGAGGTGGTGCCGGGCGTGCCGGCGTTCGCCGCCGCGGCGGCCGCGCTCAAGCGCGAGCTGACCGTGCCGACCGTCGGCCAGACCGTGATCCTCACCCGGATCGCCAAGCGGGCCACCCCGATGCCGGCCGGCGAGGACCTCGCCACCCTCGGCCGCAGCGGCGCCCTGCTCGTCCTGCACCTGGCCGCCGGGTACGTGGACGACGTGGTCGAGCAGCTGCTCCCGCACTACGGGGCGGACTGCCCGGCCGCCGTGGTCGCGATGGCCAGCCGGCCGGACGAGCTGGTGCTGCGCGGCACCGTCGGGGACATCGCCGGGCAGATGAAGGCCGCCGGCGTGGTCCGCACCGCCGTGATCATCGTCGGCCGCACCCTGGCCGCCGAGCAGTTCCGCGACAGCCACCTCTACTCCGCGGACCGCGAGCGCCCGCACGAGCCCTGCGGCGCCTGATGACGCCGCCCCCGGACGGCCGCCACCTGCTGATCCTCGGCGGCACCACCGAGGCGCGCGCCCTCGCCGCCGCGCTCGCCACCGCCCTCGCCACCACGCTCTCCACCGCGCTCGACGGCCGGCCCGGGCTCCGGGTCACCAGCTCGCTCGCCGGGCGGGTGACCCGACCCCGGCTGCCCGCCGGTGAGGTGCGGATCGGCGGCTTCGGCGGCGCCGACGGCCTCGCCGACTGGCTGCGCGCCGAGCGGGTGGACGCGGTGGTGGACGCCACCCACCCGTTCGCCGCCGTCATGTCCGGCAACGCCGCCGCGGCCGCCGCGGCCACCGGCGTCCCGCTGCTGGCGCTGCGCCGCCCCGGCTGGGCGGCGGTGCCGGGCGACGACTGGCACCGCGTCCCGTCCCTGGACGCCGCCGCCGCGCTGCTGCCCGCGCTCGGCCGGCGGGTCCTGCTCACCAGCGGCCGGCAGGGCATCGGCGCCTTCGCCCACCTCGACGGCCTGCACTTCGTGGCCCGCTCGGTCGATCCGCCCGAGCCGCCGCTGCCCGCCTCGCTCGACGTCCTGCTCGACCGGGGCCCGTTCACCCTGGACGGCGAGCGGGCGGTGCTGCGCGAGCACCGGATCGACGTCGTGGTCACCAAGGACAGCGGCGGCGCGGCCACCGCGCCCAAGCTCACCGCGGCCCGCGAACTCGGCCTGCCCGTGGTGCTGGTGGACCGCCCGCCGCTGCCGGCCGGGGTGCCGGTCGCGGCAAGCGTCCCGGAGGTGCTGGAGCGGC
This sequence comes from Streptomyces sp. XY431, assembly GCF_001279805.1. Lineage (NCBI taxonomy): Bacteria > Bacillati > Actinomycetota > Actinomycetes > Kitasatosporales > Streptomycetaceae > Streptomyces > Streptomyces sp. XY431. The sequence goes on along the minus strand of NZ_LGDO01000050.1, from coordinate 21,478 downwards.
TGGCCGAACAGGGCCTGACCGGCCGGTAATTCCCGCGCGGGGCCCGCCCGTCGCTGCCAGGATGGCCGGATGACCGACGCCTACGAACTCGCCGACGCCGCCCGCACCGAGCCGCCCCTGGCCGCCGGGGAACTCGCCACCCTGACGGGCTTCCTGGACTTCCAGCGCGCCACCTTCGCCTGGAAGTGCGCCGGGCTGAGCACCGAACAGCTCCGCGCCCGCCCGCTGCTCCCCTCCCCGCTCTCCCTGCTCGGCCTGGCCCGCCACCTGGCCGAGGTGGAACGCGGCTGGTTCCGCAACGTCCTCAACGGCGAGGGCCACCCCGGCTTCTGGGGCGGCCGGGAGGCCGAGTTCGAGGCCGACGGGGCCGACCCGGACGAGGCCTTCACCGTCTGGCGCGCCGAGTGCGAGCACGCCCGCGAACTCGTCGCCGCCGCCCCGTCCCTGGACGTCCTCGGCCACTACCGCGCGCCCGACGGCGAGGAGACCGAGTACTCCCTGCGCTGGATCCTCACCCACATGATCGAGGAGTACGCCCGCCACAACGGCCACGCCGACCTCGTCCGCGAGCACCTCGACGGCCGCACCGGCGAGTAGCCGGGCCCGGGAACGCCGCTGCCCGGCCCCGGGGTTCCGGGGCCGGGCAGCGGTGGGTGTGCGGATCAGATGTCGCGGAAGGTCTCGATCTGGGCGCCGATGGAGTTGAGGCGCTCGGCGAGGTCCTCGTAGCCCCGGTTGATGACGTAGACGTTGCGGAGCACCGAGGTGCCCTTGGCGGCCAGCATCGCCAGCAGGATCACCACGGCGGGGCGCAGCGCGGGCGGGCAGACCATCTCGGCGGCGCGCCAGCGGGTCGGGCCCTGGACCAGCACCCGGTGCGGGTCGAGGAGCTTGATGTCCGCGCCGAGGCGGGTGAGTTCGGTGAGGTAGATGGCGCGGTTGTCGTACACCCAGTCGTGGATCATCGTGGTGCCGTGGGCGGCCGCGGCGATGGCGGCGAAGAACGGCACGTTGTCGATGTTGATGCCGGGGAAGGGCATCGGGTGGATGGTGTCGATCGGCGCGGTGAGCTTGGAGGGGCGCACGGTGAGGTCGACCAGCCGGGTGCGGCCGTTGTGGGCGGGGTACTCCGGGGTGCGGTCGTAGTCGAGGCCCATGCCCTCCAGCACGGCGAGCTCGATCTCCAGGAACTCGATCGGCACCCGGCGGACGGTCAGCTCGGAGGAGGTGACCACGGCGGCGGCGAGCAGGCTCATCGCCTCCACCGGGTCCTCGGCCGGGGTGTAGTCGACGTCGCAGGTGATCTCGGGGACGCCGTGCACGGTGAGGGTGGTGGTGCCGACGCCGTCGATCCGCACGCCCAGCTTCTCCAGGAAGAAGCAGAGGTCCTGGACCATGTAGTTGGGCGAGGCGTTGCGGATGACGCTGACGCCGTCGTGGCGGGCGGCGGCGAGCAGGGCGTTCTCGGTGACGGTGTCCCCGCGCTCGGTCAGCACGATCGGCCGGTCCATCGGCGTGCCGGGCTGGACCGAGGCGTGGTAGGCGCCGCCGGTGGTGGCGACCTCCAGGCCGAACCGGCGCAGCGCGGTGAGGTGCGGCTGCACGGTGCGGGTGCCGAGGTCGCAGCCGCCGGCGTAGGGGATGGCGAAGTTGTCGGCGCGGTGCATCAGCGGGCCGAGGAACATCAGCACGCTGCGGGTGCGGCGGGCGGCCTCGACGTCCATGCCGGCCAGGTCGAGCTCGGCGGGCGGGGTGAGTTCGAGGTCGCGGCCGTCGTTGGTCCAGCGGCTCCTGACGCCGATGCTGTTGAGCACTTCGAGGATCCGGTAGACCTCCTCGATCCGGGCGACGCTGCGCAGGGTGGTGCGGCCGGTGGTCAGCAGCGAGGCGCAGAGGATGGCGACGCAGGCGTTCTTGCTGCTGCGGACGTCGATCGCGCCGGAGAGGGTGGTGCCGCCGGCGACCCGCAGGTGCATCGGGCCGGAGTAGCCGAGGGAGACGATCTCGCTGTCGAGCGCTTCGCCGATGCGGGCGATCATCTCAAGGCTGACGTTCTGCTTGCCCTGCTCGATGCGGTTGACCGCGCTCTGGCTGGTGCCGAGGGCCTCGCCGAGCTGGGCCTGGGACCAGCCGCGGTGCTGACGCGCGGTGCGGATGAGGGTGCCGATACGGGTGAGGTAGTCGCCTGTCACTCGCCAGACGATATCTCATGGCTGAGATAGCAACAGAATCGACCCCGGGTGTGGCGCGACTTTTGTCCGTTTCTCACCCCGTATGAGCGTCAGATCTTCACATCATGGCGAGGTTCTTGGGACAGTCTCAGGACACTCCTGGAACGGAACTCCCCGACGGGGGACGGCCCTCAGGGCCCCAGCGGTTCCGCGCGGCCCACGATCGTCCCCGCCCGGTCGATGCAGATGACGTCCACCGCGACCGGCGAACCGACCAGCACCCCGAGCGCGGTGGCCCGGGCCGCCTCGGCCACCAGGTCGCCCAGCGGTACCCCGGCCGCCCGGCAGAGCTGGATCGCCCCAAGACCGGTGTTGGCCGCCGCGACCGCCGCCGCCAGCTCCTCGTCCGCGCCGCCCGCGCGGGCCAGCCCGGCCAGGTACCCCTGGTCCACCTGGGAGCGCGCCGAGTGCAGGTCGAGGTGGCCGGCGGCGAGCTTGGAGAGCTTGGCGAAGCCGCCGGCGACGGTCAGCCTCGGCACCGGGTGGCGCTTGAGGTACTTGAGCACGGCGCCCGCGAAGTCGCCCATGTCGAGCAGCGCGTCCTCGGGCAGGCCGTGCACCGCCGCGGCCACCTTCTCCGAGGTCGAACCGGTGCAGCCGGCCACATGGGTGCGCCCGGCGGCCCGCGCCACGTCCACCCCGCGCCGGATCGAGTCGATCCAGGCGGAGCAGGAGTAGGGGACGACGATGCCGGTGGTGCCGAGGACGGAGAGCCCGCCGAGGATGCCGAGGCGGGGGTTCCAGGTGGACCGGGCGAGCTCCTCGCCGTGGTCGATCGACACCTCCACCACCACGTCCCCGCTGCCGCCGCACTCGGCCGCGACCTCGGCGACGGCGTCCCGGATCATCTGCCGGGGCACCGGGTTGATGGCGGGTTCGCCGACCGGCAGCGGGAGCCCGGCCTTGGTGACCGTCCCCACCCCCGGCCCGGCCCGGAACACCACGCCCGCACCCGGCTCCCCCGCCCGCACGGTGGACCGCACCAGCGCGCCGTGGGTGACGTCCGGATCGTCCCCGGCGTCCTTCACCACCCCGGCCGTCGCCCGCCGCCCGCCGTCCGGCTCCTCGGCCATCAGCTCCGCCGCGAGCGCGAAGGCCGGCCGCTGCCCCTTCGGCAGCGTGATCTCCACCGGGTCCGGGAACACCCCGGTGAGCAGCGCCCGGTAGGCGGCCTTGGTCGCCGCCGTGGCGCACGCCCCGGTCGTCCACCCGTGCCGCAGCCCACTGCTCCGCAGCTGCCCGGCCCGCCCGCCGACCTCGCCCATGTCCCGCACCGTCTCCCTGCCGTTCGTCCGTCGATCGGGACATCATGCTCCACTGCCGCCGCACCGGCTCCTCGGCGGGGTCCGCGAACGCCATTGTGTACACCTGGAACACTTCGTACACTCGGAGCATGAGCGAGCAGCCTGTGCAGAGCGTTTCGATTCGCGAGGCCCGCGAGCACCTCGCCGACGTCGTCGACCGCGCGGAGCGGGACGAGCCGACCGTCATCACCCGGCGTGGACGGGAGGTCGCCGCCGTCGTCCCGATAGAGCTGTTGCGCGAGTACCGGCAGTGGGAGGAGCGCGAACTGATGCGCCTCATCGAGGAGCGCCGCGACGAGCCCACCTACTCGCTGGACGAGGTCATGGCCGAGACCCTGGCCAGGCCGGAGTGAAGTACAGCACGCGCTTCACCGAGTCGGCCCGCGGCGAGCTGCGCAAACTGCCCCGGACGACGGCGATCCTGGTCCTGCGCAAGCTCGCCGAGCTCGAACAGGACCCCTACGGCTTCCACACCACCGCGCTGGTGGGATCGCCCGACCACCGCCGTCTGCGGGTAGGCGACCACCGGGTGGTCTACACCATCGACGGCGGGCTGCTGCTCGTCCTGGTGGTCCGGGTCGGCCATCGTTCCGAGGTCTACCGCGACTGACGCACGCGCTGCCGGCCGGGAGTTCCCGACCGGCATCCGCCCGTGCGGACCGATCCGCCCCGGGCCCGTCGGCGGGCCCGGGGCGGTGGGGCGGCGCTCAGGCCTCCGGGTAGCGGCGGGGGGTCCAGGTGACGTCCGGGTGCGGGGCGCGGGGGACGTGCTGGGTCTGGGAGGAGCCGATCAGGAGGATGGTCCGCATGTCGACCTCGGCCGGGTCCAGCTCGCCGAGGGGGACGGTGCGGACCCGCTCGGTGGGGCCGCCGACGTCGCGGGCCATCACCACCGGGGTCTCCGGGGCGCGGTACTCCAGCAGGAGGTCCCGGGCCAGGCCGACCTGGGTGGTGCGGGACTGCGAGCCGGGGTTGTAGAGGGCGAGCACGAGGTCCGCCCCGGCGGCGGCGCGCAGCCGGGCCGCGACCACCTCCCACGGCTTGAGGCGGTCGGAGAGCGACACCACCGCGTAGTCGTGGCCGAGCGGGGCGCCGGCCCGGGAGGCGGCCGCGTGCGCGGCGGTCATCCCGGGGACGATCCGCACCGGCACCTCGCGGTAGGACTCCTCGCAGGCGACCTCCAGTACGGCGGTGGCCATCGCGAAGACGCCCGGGTCACCGGAGGAGACCACCACGACCCGGTGGCCCCGGCGGGCCAGGTCGAGGGCGAACTCGGCGCGCTCGGACTCCACCTTGTTGTCGGAGCCGTGCCGGGTCTGGCCGGGCCGCTCCGGCACCCGGTCGAGGTAGGTGGTGTAGCCGACCAGGTCGGTCGCGGCGGCGAGGGCACCGCGGGCCTCGGGGGTCAGCCAGAGCGGGCCGGCCGGGCCGGTGCCGACGACGGTGACGCTGCCCGGACCGCTCAGGTCGGGGGCCGGTGCCTCCAGCGGGGCGACCTTGCTGGGCAGCACGGCCACCGAGAAGTAGGGGACCGTGTCCGGGTCGACGGAGGCCAGCGGGGCCGTCCGCTCGCCGTCCATGAACGCCCGCTCGACGTACTGGGCGTCGGCCAGCCGGCCCGCCCGCTCCAGCGCGCGGCGCACGGTCGGGAAGGTGCGGCCGAGCTTCATGACCACGGCGGAGTCGGCGGCGGCCAGGCGCGCGGTCAGCTCCTCCTCGGGCAGCGTGCCGGGGATGACGGTGAGCGTCTCCTCGGCCTCGGTGAGCGGCTGGCCCAGCCGGGCCGCCGCGGCGCTGACCGAGGTCACGCCGGGCACCACCTCGGTCGGGTAGCGGTGCGCGAGGCGCTTGTGCATGTGCTGGTAGGAGCCGTAGAAGAACGGGTCCCCCTCGGCGAGCACCACCACGTCGCGGCCGGCGTCCAGGTGGGCGGCCAGGCGTTCGGCGGCCTCCTGGTAGAAGTCGTCCAGCGCGCCCCGGTAGCCGCCGGGGTGGTCGGTGGTCTCGACGGTGATCGGGTAGACCAGCTTCTCCTCGATCTGACCACCTGTCAGGTACCGCTCGGCGATGGAGCGGGCGATCGAACGGCCGTGCCGCGCGCTGTGGTACGCCACCACATCGGCCTTGCCGATGAGTTCGGCGGCGCGGACGGTCACCAGCGACGGGTCGCCGGGGCCGAGGCCCACGCCGTAGAGCCGGCCGGTTGCCTGCTGGTCGACTGTCTGATGAACCGTCACTCTTCTTCGCTCGCAATCGCGTTGATCGCCGCCGCAGCCATCGCGCTGCCGCCGCGCCGCCCGCGCACCACCAGGTGCTCCAGGCCGGCCGGGTGCGCCGCCAGGGCCTCCTTGGACTCGGCCGCGCCGATGAAGCCGACCGGTACGCCGATCACGGCGGCCGGGCGCGGGGCGCCGGCCTCGATGAGCTCCAGCAGGCGGAACAGCGAGGTCGGGGCGTTGCCGACGGCGACCACCGCGCCCTCCAGCCGGGGCAGCCACAGCTCCATCGCGGCGGCGCTGCGGGTGTTGCCCATCGCCCGGGCCAGCTCCGGCACCGACGGGTCGGTGAGGGTGCAGATCACCTCGTTGTCGGCCGGCAGCCGCTTGCGCGTGACACCGCTGGCGACCATGTTGACGTCGCACAGGATCGGCGCCCCGGCCCGCAGGGCGGCGCGCGCGGAGGCGACCGCGCCGGGCGAGTACACCAGGTCCTCGACCAGGTCGACCATGCCGCAGGCGTGGATCATCCGCACCGCGACCTGGGCGACGTCCGCGGGCAGCCCGGCCAGATCGGCCTCGGCCCGGATGGTGGCAAAGGACTGGCGGTAGATGGACGCGCCGTCCTTCTCGTACTCGATCACGTGGTCCTCCGGGCCGCGGCGACCGCCGCGGCCATCTGCTCGTTCGTCACTTCCACGGTGGCGGTGTCCCGCCCCTGCGGCCCGCCGGTCACCGCCACCCGGTAGCCCTCCCCGGTCGCCAGCACGTCCACCCGGCGTCCGGCGGGGTGGCCGCAGCGGCGTTCGCAGCCCGACCAGTGCACCGGCAGCAGGGCCGCACCCTCGTCCAGCACCCGGGGCGAATCCAGTGCCCGGGGCGGGTCCAGCACCCGGGGCGAGTACAGCACCCGGGGCGGGTCCAGTGCCCGGGCCGCGTCGGCCCGGACGTCGGACCGCGACTTCGCGCAGCCCGGCAGCCCGGTGCAGGCGCTCGCGCCGTCCCAGGCCGTCCCGGCCGCCGTCCGGAAGCCGGCCGCCGCGAGCGCGGGGAGCCGGTCGGCGGGAGCGCCGGGCAGCACCGCGCCGCGCCACGGGGTCAGCCGCAGCTCCCCCTCGGCGGCGTCCACCAGCGCCCGCCACTGCCCGGCCGTGGCCGCGCCGAAGCGCAGGCCCACGTGCAGCCCGCCCCCCGGCAGGGCGCCGAGCGGCGGACGGGTACCGGCCGGCGGCGGCAGCGGCACCGGGCCCGGCGGCAGCAGATCGGGCAGTTCGCGCAGGTGCCAGGCCCGCAGCCCGGCGGCGCGCTGCGCGTCCAGGAACTCCCGGGCCGCGTCCAGCGCCGCCGCGACCGCCCGCCCGGCCGGCACCGGCCGCGCGGTGGCGGCCCGGCCGAGGCGCAGCAGGGCGGTGCCGTCCGGGCCTGCGATCAATGTCACATCGGCGTCCAGGGCGGCGACGTCCCCGCGGCCGTCGTCCAGGGCGAACAGGAACTTTCCGGACAGGCCGGTCGCCCACGGGCTGGCGCGCAGGGCCGCGTCGAGGGCGCGCGCCCAGGCCCGCACATCGGCGGCGCCCTCGGCGGGCCCGGTGCCGGGGCCGGGCGAGGCGACGATGTTGCGGACCCGCTCATGGGTGTCGGAGGGCAGCAGGCCGGCGGCCCGCAGCCGCTCGGCGAGTTCGCCGCCGCAGTCCGAAGCCAGGCCGCGCAGTTGGACGTTGCCGCGCGAGGTGATCTCCGGGCGGCCGTCGCCGAGCGCCTCGGCCGCCTCGACCAGCGCCAGCGCCTGACGGTCCGTCAGCAGCCCTCCGGGCAGCCGGACCCGCGCCAGGGCGCCGTCGTCGGCGGTATGCAGACGAAGGGCCCCTGGGCAGGCGTCCGAACGCGCCCGGTCGGGCACGGCGGCGCCCGGCGCGACGGCGTCGGGTTCGGGAGGCATGGCGGCGAGCATACCGAGGATCCGAAGGGTTGCCGCCGTACCGTCGATCACACCTCCGAGCCGTCCGCACCGGCCGGAACCTGCACTCCCCCAGGTCAGCCTCACCCCGTACGATGCTCGCGGACGGTCCCCGCGGACCGTCCGCACGCCAGCGACGGCGCAGGGGAGGAAACCGGTGCGAACCCGGTGCGGTCCCGCCACTGTGACCGCGCTTCACCGGGCCTCCGGGGAAGCGCGGGAGCCAGGAACTCCTGCCGTCCTCCACCCGCCCGGGGCGCGGACCCCGAGGAAGGCTTGAAGCCATGCGCCGCCGCATGCCCGCGCCCTCGTGGTGCTCCGTGCCATCGTCCTTGCCCGCAGAGACTCGCCCACTCGCCTCCGGGCGCTCGGACCCGCCGTCGACGCTCTTCGCTCCGGCGCTCCTTCCTTCGTCATTCGCCTGTCACTCATCGCTTTCAACGCCGGCGCGCCCTTCGGCTCGGGGCTGCTCCGAGGCCGGGAGGGCCTTCGCATGATTCTGCTGCTGTCGACGTCAGACACCGACCTGCTCAGTGCCCGCGCGTCCGAGGGCCCGGTCCGCTACCGGCTCGGCAACCCGGCCCGGCTCACCGCCGAGGAGCTGCCCGCCCTGCTGGAGGGCACCGAACTGGTCGTGGTCCGCCTGCTCGGCGGCCGCCGCGCCTGGCAGGAGGGCCTGGACGCCCTGCTCGCCGGCCCCCGCCCGGTGATCGTGCTGACCGGCGAACAGGCCCCCGACGCCCAGCTGATGGAGCTGTCCACCGTCCCGGCCGGCATCGCCGCCGAGGCGCACGCCTACCTGGCCCACGGCGGCGCGGCCAACCTCGCCGAGCTCGGCGCCTTCCTCTCCGACACCGTGCTGCTGACCGGCCACGGCTTCGCCCCGCCCGCCTCCGCCCCGGCCTGGGGCCCGCTGGAGCGCACCGCCCGCACCACCGAGGGCCCGACCGTCGCGGTGCTCTACTACCGCGCCCACCACATGAGCGGCAACACCGCCTTCGTGGAGACCCTCTGCCGCGCGGTCGAGGACCAGGGCGCCCAGGCCCGCGCCTACTACTGCGCCTCGCTGCGCGGCGCCGAGCCGGAGCTGCTGGCCGCCCTCGGCGAGGCCGACGCCATCGTCACCACCGTGCTCGCCGCCGGCGGCACCCGCCCGGCCGACGCCCAGGCCGGCGGCGACGAGGAGGCCTGGGACGCGGGCGCGCTCGCCGCCCTGGACCGGCCGATCCTCCAGGCGCTCTGCCTGACCTGGTCGCGCGCCCGCTGGGAGGAGAGCGACGACGGCCTCTCCCCGCTGGACACCGCCACCCAGATCGCCGTGCCCGAGTTCGACGGCCGGCTGATCACCGTCCCGTTCTCCTTCAAGGAGCTGGACGAGGACGGCCTCACCGTCTACGCCGCCGACGAGGAGCGCTCGGCCCGGGTCGCCGGGATCGCCGTCGCCCACGCCCGGCTGCGGCACGTCCCGGCCACCGAGCGCCGGCTCGCGCTGGTGCTGTCCGCCTACCCGACCAAGCACGCCCGGGTCGGCAACGCGGTCGGCCTGGACACCCCGGCCAGCGCCGTCCGGCTGCTGACCGCGCTGCGCGCGGAGGGCATGGACCTCGGGAACGACCTGCCCGGCCTGGACACCGACACCGACGACGGCCACGAGGGCGACGCCCTCATCCACGCGCTGATCGCGGCCGGCGGCTACGACCAGGACTGGCTCACCGAGGACCAGCTGGCCCGCAACCCGGTCCGCATCCCGGCCGCCGACTACCGCCGCTGGTACGCGACCCTGCCCGAGGGCCTGCGCACCCGGGTCGAGGAGCACTGGGGCCCGGCCCCCGGCGAGCTGTACGTCGACCGCTCGCAGAACCCGGACGGCGACATCGTGCTCGCCGGGATCCGCTCCGGGAACCTGCTGGTGCTCATCCAGCCGCCGCGCGGCTTCGGCGAGAACCCGGTCGCGATCTACCACGACCCCGACCTCCCGCCGTCCCACCACTACCTGGCCGCCTACCGCTGGATCGCCGCCGCGCAGTCCGACGGCGGCTTCGGCGCCCACGCCGTCGTCCACCTCGGCAAGCACGGCAACCTGGAGTGGCTGCCCGGCAAGACCGCCGCGCTGTCCGACGAGTGCGGCCCGGACGCCGTCCTCGGCGACCTGCCGCTGGTCTACCCCTTCCTGGTCAACGACCCGGGCGAGGGCACCCAGGCCAAGCGCCGCGCCCACGCCACCCTGGTCGACCACCTCGTCCCGCCGATGGCCCGCGCCGACTCCTACGGCGACATCGCCCGCCTGGAGCAGCTGCTCGACGAGCACTCCAACATCGCCGCGATGGACCCGGCCAAGCTGCCCGCGATCCGCGCCCAGATCTGGACCCTGATCCAGGCCGCCCGGCTCGACCACGACCTCGGCCTGGACGAGCGCCCCGAGGACGACGGCTTCGACGACTTCCTGCTGCACGTCGACGGCTGGCTGTGCGAGATCAAGGACGCCCAGATCCGCGACGGCCTGCACGTCCTCGGCCAGGCGCCGGCCGGCACCGACCGGGTCAACATCGTGCTCGCCATCCTGCGCGCCCGGCAGATCTGGGGCGGCGTCAGCGCCCTGCCCGGCCTGCGCGAGGCGCTCGGCCTGGACGAGGCCGCGCTCACCCTCGGCGCCACCGACGCGGCCGAGGCGCAGGCCCGCGCCCTGGTCGAGGCCATGGAGGCGGCCGACTGGGCGCCCGAGGCGGTGGAGAAGGTCGCCGCCGGGCTGCCGGAGGCCGTGCACGAGGTGCTGGCCTTCGCCGCCACCCAGGTGGTGCCGCGGCTCGCCGCGACCACCGACGAGCTGGACGCCGTCCTGCACGCGCTCCAGGGCGGCTTCGTCCCGGCCGGCCCGTCCGGCTCGCCGCTGCGCGGACTGGTCAACGTGCTGCCGACCGGCCGCAACTTCTACTCCGTCGACCCCAAGGCCGTGCCCAGCAAGCTCGCCTGGGAGACCGGCCAGGCGCTCGCCGCCTCGCTGATCGACCGCTACCGGGCCGACAACGACGGCACCCACCCGTCCTCGGTGGGCCTGTCGCTGTGGGGCACCAGCGCGATGCGCACCGCCGGCGACGACATCGCCGAGGCCTTCGCGCTGCTGGGCGTCCGCCCGGTCTGGGACGACGCCTCGCGCCGGGTCACCGGCCTGGAGGCGATCCCGCTCGCGGAGCTGGGCCGCCCGCGGATCGACGTCACGCTGCGCATCTCCGGCTTCTTCCGGGACGCCTTCCCGCACGTGGTCGCGCTGCTGGACGACGCCGTCCGGCTGGCCGCCGCCCAGGAGGAGCCGGAGGCGGACAACTTCGTCCGCGCCCACGTCCAGGCGGACCTGGCCGTGCACGGCGACGAGCGCAAGGCCACCACCCGGGTCTTCGGCTCCCGCCCCGGCACCTACGGCGCCGGACTGCTCCAGCTGATCGACAGCCGGGACTGGCGCACCGACGCCGACCTCGCCGAGGTGTACACGGTCTGGGGCGGCTACGCGTACGGGCGCGGGCTGGACGGGCGTCCGGCCCGCGAGGAGATGGAGACCGCGTACAAGCGGATCACCGTCGCCGCGAAGAACACCGACACCCGCGAGCACGACATCGCCGACTCGGACGACTACTTCCAGTACCACGGCGGCATGGTGGCCACCGTGCGCGCGCTCACCGGCAAGGCGCCGACCGCCTACATCGGCGACTCGACCCGCCCGGAGACGGTCCGCACCCGCACCCTGACCGAGGAGGCGGCCCGGGTCTTCCGCGCCCGGGTGGTCAACCCGCGCTGGATCGAGGCGATGCGGCGGCACGGCTACAAGGGCGCCTTCGAGATGGCCGCCACGGTCGACTACCTCTTCGGGTACGACGCCACCACCGGCGTGGTCGCGGACTGGATGTACGAGAAACTCACCCAGGAGTACGTGCTGGACCCGGTCAACCGGGAGTTCCTGGCCGGCGCCAACCCGTGGGCGCTGCACGGGATCAGCGAGCGGCTGCTGGAGGCGGCGAGCCGCGGGCTGTGGGAGCAGCCGGACCCGGCGCTGATCGAGCAGCTCCAGGCCGCGTTCCTGGAGACCGAGGGGGACCTGGAGGGCGACGAGGGCTGACCCGCCCTCGACCGGCCCACCCTCGATCGGTAGGCCGTTCGGGTGATCACGGGGCTGGTGACGGGGCCGCGCCAAGCGGACAATACGGGGCATGCCGCGCCCTCCCCTGCTCACCGGCCCCGCCGGTCCCCCCTGCCCCGCAGCCCCGACGGCCGCCGACGCCGCCCGCCCCGGCCGGACGCTCGCCCGGTACCGGCCCCGGCTGGCGGCGCTGGCCGCCGGGGCGCTGCCCGTGCTCGCCTTCCCGGCCCCCGGGGTGGCGGCGCTGGCCTGGGTCGCGCTCGTCCCCGGCCTGCTGCTGATGCGGGCGGCCCCGGGCGCCCGTGAGGCGGCGGTGCGCGGCTGGTGGTTCGGCGCCGGGTTCATCCTGACCGGGATGTCCTGGCTGACCCGCTCCATCGGCCCCGGACTGCCGCTGCTCGCGGTGGTGTTCGGGGCGCTCCAGGCCGGGGTGGGCGTCGCGGTGTGGCGGCTGCTGCGGCCCCCGCTGACGGTCCGGCGGGCGCTGCTCGCGCCGGTGCTGGTCGCGGCGGTCTGGCTGACCACCGAGTACGCGCGCTCCTGGCACGCCCTGGGCGGGCCGTGGGCGCTGCTGGGCGCCACCCAGTGGCAGCACCCCGCCGTCCTGGCGCTGGCCTCGGCGGGCGGGATCTGGCTGGTCAGTGCCGCGGTGGTGGCGGTCAACACCGCCGTGGCGGTGGCGCTCACCGCCGTCGACCCGCGCCCCCGGGCGGTGGCGGCGCTGTTCGCGGCGGCGGTGCTGGCGGCCGGGCCGCTGCTGTTCGCGCTCCGGCCGGCGCCTCCGGCCGCAGCCTCGGCGGGCGGGTCCGGGCCGGCCGAGGTGCGGATCGCCCTGGTGCAGCCCGGCATCGTGGACGAGCCCGACGCCCGCTTCGAGGCGAGCGCCCGGGCCACCGCCGCGCTGGTCGGGCAGCCCCCGGTGGACCTGGTGGTCTGGGGCGAGTCCAGCACCACCGCCGACCTCGACCGCGACCCGGCGACGCTGGCCCGGCTGCGCGCGCTGTCCGCCGCCACCGGGGCCGAGCTGCTGGCCGGCGAGGACGCCCGGAAGTCGGACGGGCGGATCTCCAAGGACGCCGTGCTGGTGTCCCCGGACGGCGTGGTCGACCGGTACCGGAAGATCCGGCTGGTGCCGTTCGGCGAGTACATCCCGCTGCGGCCGCTGCTGGGCTGGGTGGCCGGGGTCAGCCGGGCGGCGGGCGAGAACCGGGCGCCCGGCACCGACCAGCACCTGCTGCCGGCCGTGGACCGGTCCGGCCGCGCGCTGCCGATCGGCACCCTGATCTGCTTCGAGTCGGCGTTCCCCGACATGGCGCGGACGGCCGCCCGGGCGGGGGCCAGGGTCCTCGTCTACCAGTCCTCGACCTCGACCTTCCAGCGGAGCTGGGCGCCCGAGCAGCACGTCTCGCTGGCCGCGATCCGGGCCGCCGAGACCGGCCGGCCGGTCGTCCAGGGCTCGCTCACCGGGGTGTCGGCCGCCTTCGACGCTCAGGGCCGTGAGCTGGCGCGGCTGGGCACCGACGGCACGGGCGCCCTGGTGGTGCGGCTGCCGCTGACGGCGCCGGACGCGGCCACCTGGTACGACCGGGTGGGGGACGTGGTCCCGCTGACGGCCGTGCTGGTCACGGCGGGGGCGGCCGCGGTCGCGGGGACCGGGTGGCGGCGGGGGCGGCGGGGGCCCGATGCCGGTGAGTGACCGGGTGGGGCCCCGGCCCGGCGTCAGCCCACTTCGAGGACCAGCTTGCCGCGGGCGTGCCCCGATTCGACGAGTGCCAGCGCCTCGGCGGCGTGGGCCAGCGGGTAGCGGGCGGAGATGTTCGGGTCCAGCTCCCCGGCGGCCACGAGTTCGGCCAGGGCGGCCAGGGTGCCGGGGGTGGTGGACCGGGTGATGAAACGGCCGCCCAGCTCCTGCGCGGTGACCGGATCGCTGGTGGCGACCAGCCGGGACCGGTCGGCCAGGGTCACCGCGGCGGCCCTGAGGTCGTCCCCGCCGATCAGGTCGAGGATGCCGTCGACGCCGTCCGGCGCGACCGCCCGGATCCGGTCCGCGACGCCCTCGCCGTAGCGGACCGGCACCGCGCCCAGCGACTCGACATAGGCCCGGTTGGAGTCGCCGGCCGTGCCGACGACGCGGATCCCCCGGCTGCGGGCGATCTGCGCGGCCGCGCTGCCGACACCGCCGGAGACACCGAGGATCAGCAGGGTCTGCCCGGCGCCCACGCCGATGTCGCGGACGGCGTCGTCGGCGGTCGCGGCCGCCACCGGCAGGGTGGCGGCCAGGTCGAAGCCGACCTTCGCCGGCTTCAGCGCGCTCGACCCGGCCAGCAGCAGCGTCTGTTCGGCGTAGGCGCCCGCCGCGACCAGGCCGAACACCTCGTCGCCGGGGGTGAACCCGGTGACGCCGGGGCCGACCCGCTCCACCACTCCGGACGCCTCCGAGCCCATCACGAAGGGCAGTTGGCGCTCCCGGCCGAGCAGGCCACGGCGGACCTTCCAGTCCACCGGGTTCACCCCGGCCGCCCGGACGGCGACCGCCAACTGCCCCGGGCCGGGCTCCAGTACGGGCCGGTCCAGGAACTCCTGGGTCTCCGGGCCGCCGTAGTCGACGAATCCGAACGCCTTGGCCATTCCCCGCTCCACTCTCCCGCTCGACGGCCCCCGCCCCAGCATGCGGGCGGGGGCGGGGGCGGGCCGGTCCTGGTGGGCCGAACGGGCGGGCGGGACGGTCCTGTCACCCGGCCGGGCGGGACGGTCCTGTCAGCCGGCCGGGCGGGCCAGCGCGTCAGCCGGCCGCCGTGTCAGCCGGCCGAACGCGTCACCGGGATCCAGAGCTCGGCCTCCGCCTCGCCCGCCGCCGCCGCGGCGCCGACCCGCAGGATCTCCGGGCCCGGCCGGAACTCGTACGGATTGGACGGGAACCACTGTGTGAAGACGTCCCGCCACATCTCCTGGAGCGCCTGCGGGAACGGCCCGACGACGCGGAACACCGCCCAGGTGCCGGTCGGGACCTCCCGCACGTCGAGGCCGTCCGGCACCTCGGCGTCCGGCCCGGCCGCCACCGCGTGGTAGTAGTCGAGCGGCACGCCCTGCTCCCGGCTGTCCGAGAAGAACTCGGTGACCGAGAGGATCCCGCGCGGCTCCTGCCCCGAGAGGGCCGTGATCCGCTCCACCTGCTCCGGCCCGATCCCGCGGATGAACTCGGCGATGGCCGGGTTGACCCCCTCGTGCACCAGCGGGACCCTGGCCCTGCGCCCGACGATCCTGAACGCCGGCTTCTCGACGATCCGGTACTCCATACTGCTGCTCCCTTCGACGACGAGCCGGAAGGACATCCGGGGCT
The DNA here is from genome assembly GCF_001279805.1 of Streptomyces sp. XY431. Lineage (NCBI taxonomy): Bacteria > Bacillati > Actinomycetota > Actinomycetes > Kitasatosporales > Streptomycetaceae > Streptomyces > Streptomyces sp. XY431. The sequence continues at coordinate 6,301 of NZ_LGDO01000050.1, read as the reverse complement.
GGGAGACGAGCACCGCGCCGCGCTGCCGGGCCTCGCCCGGGCCGACACCGTGCATCGCCCGGAACGCCCGGGCGAACGCCTCCCCCGAGCCGTAGCCGTAGCGGACCGCGACATCCAGCAGGGTCCGCTCCCCGGCCAGCACTTCGGCCCCCGCGAGGGTCAGCCGCCGGCGCCGGAGGTACTCCGACAGCGGCATGCCGGCCAGGGCCGAGAACAGCCGCCGGAAGTGGTACTCCGAGGTGGTCGCGATCCGCGCGAGCTCGCCCGCGTCGACCGTCCCGTCGAGGTGCTCCTCGATGTACTCCATGGCCTGGTTCAGCCGCTCCAGCATCCGTCCTGCCCCGTCCTTCCGTTCCTGTGCTCCTCACCGTAGGCAGCGGCCACCCGGCCGGACCCGACATCCCGTGCCCGCTCCGGTCGGGTGGCCCGCGACGTGCGGACCGTCAGATCAGGCCCTGCGCCAGCATCGCGTCCGCCACCAGCTCGAAGCCGGCGATGTTGGCGCCCAGGACGTAGTCGCCGGGGCGGCCGTACTTCTCCGCCGTGCTGTGGCAGGAGGCGTGGATGTCGCGCATGATCGCGGCCAGCCGCTCCTCGGTCCGCTCGAAGGACCACGCGTCGCGCGAGGCGTTCTGCTGCATCTCCAGCGCGCTGGTCGCGACCCCGCCGGCGTTGGCGGCCTTGCCGGGACCGAAGGCCACCCCCGCCTCCTGGAACACCCGCACCGCCTCGGGCGTGGCCGGCATGTTGGCGCCCTCGGCGACCGCCCGCACCCCGCCCCGGACCAGGGCCAGCGCGTCCGGCCCGGTCAGCTCGTTCTGGGTCGCGCAGGGCAGTGCCACGTCCACCGGGACGCCCCAGACGCCGGTGCCCTCCTGGTACTTGACGTGGCTGCCGCGCCGCTCGGCGTACTCGGTGAGCCGGCTGCGCCGGACCTCCTTGACCTCCTTCAGCAGGTCGAGGTCGATGCCCTTCTCGTCCACCACGAAGCCGGTGGAGTCGGAGGCGGTGACCACGGTCGCCCCGAGCTGCTGGGCCTTCTCGATCGCGTACAGGGCGACGTTCCCGGAGCCGGAGACGGCGACCCGCAGGCCGTCCAGCTCCTCGCCCCGGGCGCGCAGCATCTCGGCGGTGAACAGCACGCAGCCGTAGCCGGTGGCCTCGGTCCTGGCCTGGGAGCCGCCCCAGCCGATGCCCTTGCCGGTCAGCACGCCCGCCTCGTAGCGGTTGGTGATCCGCTTGTACTGGCCGAACAGGTAGCCGATCTCCCGGCCGCCGACGCCGATGTCCCCGGCCGGGACGTCGGTGTGCTCACCGAGGTGGCGGTAGAGCTCGGTCATGAAGGACTGGCAGAAACGCATGATCTCGGCGTCCGAGCGGCCCTTGGGGTCGAAGTCCGAGCCGCCCTTGCCGCCGCCGATGCCGAGGCCGGTCAGCGCGTTCTTGAAGATCTGCTCGAAGCCGAGGAACTTCACGATCCCGAGGTTCACCGAGGGGTGGAACCGCAGCCCGCCCTTGTACGGGCCGAGCGCGCTGTTGAACTCCACCCGGAAGCCCCGGTTGACGTGCACCCGGCCCCGGTCGTCGGTCCACGGCACCCGGAACATCACCTGCCGCTCGGGCTCCACGATCCGCTCGACGATCCGCGCCTCGACCAGCTCCGGCCGCGCCGCCAGCACCGGTCCGAGCGTCTCCACCACCTCCCGCACGGCCTGGTGGAACTCGGGCTCGCCGGCGTTGCGGCGCAGCACCTCGGCGAGCAGCGACTCGACGGCGGCGTTCTCGGCGGCGTTCTCGGCGGCGTGGGACGCGACGGGCACAGGGGTAGCCGGCATCTTGTGAGCACCTTCCATGGGGTGGTCGGGAGACAGGCGCTCCCCGCCCGGGGAGACGCCGGCGGTCCCCTCGCCATTGAGGGCGTCACGGCGCGCAACAACACCAGCGCGGCGACTCCGGACCGCTCGCAGGCGTCAGTCTCGCACCGCTCCCCCGCGTTTGTCCGCCCCTCCCGGATCGCGGCCGACCTCGGCTTTCGGTTCGTGAGCAGCGCCAACCCTCCGTACACCCCCGGCCGAGCTGTTGTTCAAATTGGAACTACCTAGTACCGTCGGGAGCCGAGTCCCAGGAGAACCGTCCGTCACGGAGGTCCAGCCCATGCCGCAGGTGCAGCTGCCCGAGCAGCCGAACGATTCCCCGCACACGCCGCGGGCCGCCGACGGCGCCCGGGTGCGCTCCCGGGTGCGGATTCCGCTGACCTTCCCGGACGGGTACCGGGCCGAAGCGGAGGTGTTCACCTTCCACGGACTGACGGACGGGGCGGAACACCTCGCGCTGGCCCTCGGCACCGTGCCGGAGGGCGGCACACCGCTGGTGCGGCTGCACTCGGAGTGCCTGACCGGGGACGTGTTCGGCTCCGACCGCTGCGACTGCGGGCCGCAGCTGCGCGAGGCGGTCGAGCGGATCGCCGGGGCCGGCGGCTACCTGCTGTACCTGCGGCAGGAGGGGCGCGGCATCGGGCTCTACAACAAGCTCGATGCCTACGCCCTCCAGGACTCCGGTCTCGACACCTACGACGCCAACACGGCGCTCGGACTGCCGGAGGACGGCCGCGACTACACGGCGGCCGCGCAGATGCTCGGGGCGCTCGGGGTCGACGGGATCGAGCTGCTGAGCAACAACCCGGACAAGGACGCCCAGTTGGCCGCCCTGGGCGTCACGGTCGAACGCCGGGTGCCGACGGGTGTGCACCTGTCCGAGAGCAACGTCCGGTACCTGCGGGCCAAGGTGGAGCGGACGGGGCACTCGATCGAGCTCTCCCGGCTGGTGGGCTGAGCGCTCCCGGTGGGCCGAGCCGGCCGGGCCGGCGGCGCCGCTCAGCGGCTCCCCGCCGGGCCGGCCGCGACCGAGCGGCTGATCCGCCGGGCCGCGAAGCCGGTGCCGCAGACGAACCGCATCAGCGGCCCGAAGGTGTCGGCGGCGGACAGTCCGGTGAAGTACAGCCCCGGGACGGAGGACTCGAAGCCGGCCGAGAGCCGGGGCGCTCCCCCGTTGCGCCGCTCGATCGTGCCGCGCAGCTCGGGCGACAGGTAGTCGAGCCGCCCGACGTCGACCCGGTAGCCGGTGGCGGCCAGCACGTGGTCCACCTCCAGCTCCGCGGTGGTGCCGCGCAGTCCCAGCCGCACCCCGCCGTCGCCGCCGACCGAGCCGCCGACCGGCCCGCCGTCACGTCCGGTCCGCCCGGCCGTCAGCAGCTCGTGCCCGGTGAGCACCGGGAAGCGGCCCTCCAGCCGCTCGCGCAGCCACCAGCCGCCGGACGGGCCGAGCACGGTGCGGACCAGCCTGGCCCGGGTCGCGTCCGGCAGGACGCGGAACGCCCCGGTGGCCCGGCTGAACGCGGCGAACGACCAGCCGGGGCCCAGCGGTGAGCCGGGCTTGGCCAGCCGCACCGGCCACGGGCGGTCGGCGGGGTCCTCGGAGTCCGGCGGCTCGCCGAACCGCAGCTCCCCGGTCCGTGCCACCAGGACCGGCTCGGCGCCGGCCTCGTGCAGCAGGGTGGCGCTCTCCAGTGCGGACTGTCCGGCGCCGACCACCGCCACCCGGCGGCCGCCGAACTTCGCCAGATCGGCGTGGTCCGCGGTGTGCGAGGCGAGGCCCGCCCCGACCAGGGGGCGCAGCACTCCCGGGACCCGCGCGTACGGCGGGAACCCTCCGGCCAGGACCACGGCCCGGGCGCCGAACACCTCGCCCGTGTCCAGCGTCAGCCGGAAGCCGTCCCGCGCGCGTTCGATCCCCACCACCGCGGCGCGCTCGACCCCGGGCACGCAGGCCCGCTGGAACCACTCGCCGTAGCGGACGAACTCGTCCAGCGGTACGGCGTAGCGGTCGCCCACCGGGGGCAGGCCCGCGGCGGCCCGGAAGTCGGCCAGCCGGTACCGGCCCACCGGGTCGGCGATGGAGGAGGCCCGCGGCGTGGACTTGAGGAACATCCCGGCGGGCATCCGGGTCCGCCAGCTCTCCATCGGGACGCCGAGGACGCGAGGTGGCACGTCCCGGCCCGTCAGGTGGGCGGCGACGGAGAGTCCGTACGGTCCTGCGCCGACGACCGCGACGGGGACGGTGTGCGGAGTGGTCATGACGAGCCTCCTCTGGCTCGGACGGGGACGGTCCCGGCGACCCGGCGGATCGCCTGGCCGGTGAAGCGGACGGTCATCGCGGCCACCGGAAGGAGGTCGTCGCGGCAGAGCCAGGCCCGCTCGGTGGAGCGGCGCGGCCGCAGGTCGGTGGGCGGGCGGCGGTCGCGCCAGAGCGCGTCGGCGGCGGAGAGCACGTCCAGCTGGCCGACGCCGTAGTACCGGTCCAGCTGGGGTCCGCGCGGGACCGGCCGGCCGGTGAGCCACAGGTGGAGGGCCCGGACGACGTCCACGCCGTCCACCGTTTCGAACAGCCGGAACTGGGCTCCGGTGCGGGGGTTGAAGTCGAGCAGCTTGTACCGGCCGTCGCGCAGGTCCAGCCGCCAGTCCAGGTCGGCGATGCCGCTGTAGCCGATCCGCCGGCAGAGCCCGGCGGCGAGCCCGGCCAGCTCGGGGTTGGACACCGCGACCGCGCGGGTGGTGAATCCGCCCGACGGCGGGTAGGAACGCAGCTTGCGCCCGGTGAACAGGGCCAGCGGCTCGCCGCCCGCGCCGCAGCACAGGTGGGTGATCCAGTGCTCGGTCCGCGCGTCCGGCAGGTACTCCTGGGCGAGCACCGAGAGCGGGCGGTCCGGGGGGCAGTGGCGCAGCAGTTCGGCTTCGTCGTGCACCACCGTGGCGTGGCTCACCACGGGGTGGCTCAGCCGGGTGAAGGGGGCGAGGTTCTTCAGGACCAGCGGGTAGCCGCAGCGCTCCGCGGCCTCGATCAGCTCGTCCAGGTCGGCGGGCGCGGCGCTCTCCGGCGCCGGGATCCCGTAGCGGAGGCAGTCGGTGTAGAGGGCGCCCTTGTCGGCCACCCGGCGCGGCAGCGCCGCGGGCACCGGGGGCAGCAGGAAGTACGGGGCGAGTTCCCCGGCGTGCTCGGCGAGCAGGACGGCGGCCTCGTCGTCGGTGGGCACGGCCACGCAGCGCCGGCCGGACTCCCCGGCGAGCCGGCGTCCGACGTCCGCGACGGTGGCGACCAGGTCTTCGGCGGGCTCGCGTCCGCTGGTGGGGCGGACGATCGCGCGGGTCAGGTAGCGGGAGAGCGCGGTCGGGGTGAGCCGGTCCTCCACGATCGCCCGCACCTGGACGCCGGCCCGGCCGAGGGAGCGGACGGCGCCGAGCGGTCCGTGCGCGAGCGGGTACCGGCCCACCCTGACCAGCAGGACCGGGGTGCTGCGGTCCAGTGCGGGGCTGGTGCGGTTCACGGTGTCGGCCTTCCTCTCGGGTGCTCGGGTGCTCGGGTGCTCGGGTGCTCAGGTGTTCGGGTTCTCCCGTACTCGGGTGCTCGGGTGCTGCGGTGCCCGGGTGCTCAGTGCTGCCAGACGGCGACCCAGTCGACGGCCACCTGGGTCCGGTCGACGTCTGCCGGGGGCGACTGGTGGTAGCCGACCGCCAGGTCGAGGATCAGTTCCATCGGCACGTCCGGGATCACGCTCCGATCGGTGACCTGGAAGACCTGCACGCCGTCGACGTACCAGGTGACCGCGTCGGGTTCCCAGTCGAGTCCGAAGACGTGGTAGCCGCTGGAGAAGTCCACCGGGCCGTGGGAGTAGTGGGCGTCGATGTTGGTGCCGTCGGGGGCCTCGGCGTGCAGGTTGAGGTCGGCGTAGTGGTCGGTGTTGATGAACTCGGCGATGTCCAGCTCGGGCAGTCCGCCGCGGGTGCCGGCGGGGAGCAGCCAGAAGGCCGGGAACATGCCGGCCGCCTGGCCGGTGGTCTTGATCGCGGCGGCGAAGTACCCGTAGGTGAAGGTCTTCCGGGGGGTGCCGTCCCACTGGTCGCGGCCGGTGGACACCATGCCGGAGGTCCAGGGGTAGGTCTTGCCGTCGCTGCCGGTCGTGGCCCTGCGCTCGGCGGTGAGGGTGAGCTTGCCGTCCGCCACCGAGACCTGGCTCGGGAGGTACCACTGGTCCTCCTGGTTGCCGGCATTGGTGCAGCCGCCGTCGTTCCAGTCGTAGCAGGTCGCCCAGGACGCGTGGTCGAGGCCGGAGCCGTTGAAGTCGTCGCGGAACACCGAGTGCCACGGGCCGGTCGGCGGCGGCTGGTCGGCCCCGACCGGCAGGGGCGTGGTGGCGGGGGGGGGGACCGGGGGGGGGGGGGGGAAAACCCCGCCCGCGCCGGGGCCG
>NZ_LGDO01000049.1:0-24984 GCF_001279805.1 Streptomyces sp. XY431 | reverse complement strand
GCTGGGCGGCGGGGCGGCTGAGCGGCGGGGGCGGCCTCGGTCACCCGCGCAGCAGGTCGACCACGCCGGTGAGGTCCTCGGCCCCGTTGCGGGCGTCGGCCGTCAGGCGGCGCCGCATCAGGTCGAAGTAGGGCGTGAGCAGTTCGGCGCTCACGCCCTGCTCCTCGGCGGTGCTCAGGAAGGTCGGCACACCGGCGACCTGCATGGCCAGATTGGAGACGACCCCCTCGGTGTAGTCCCCCGTCGCCAACTGCCGCGCCGTGGTCGCGACCGAGCCGGTCATCGCGGTGAGCCAGGAGGAGAGCAGCGGCGCCAGCGCGCCCGGGTCGACGGCCTCCTCCCGCACCAGCGCGAAGGCGTGCGCGACGCCCGCGAACATCCCGTACATCGCACTCAGCAGGGCCACGTCGTGCAGCGCGGCGAAGCCGGCGTCCTCGCCGACGTACCGGGTGCCGGCCGGGACGGCGAGGGCCTCCCGGTGCTCCTCGAACAGCTCCCGCGAGCCGCTGTAGAAGACGTACGGACCGGCCTGCGGGACTCCGATCATCGGCGGGACGGCCATGATGCCGCCGTCCAGGTAGCGGGCACCTCGGGCGGCCGCCCAGGCGGCCCGGGCGCGGGCCGTACCGGGGGTGCCGGTCACCAGGTTGACGATGTCCTTGCCGGTCAGGTCGGCCCCGGCCAGGGCCTCCCCGACCGACTCGTCGTCCAGCAGGCAGACCACCACCAGCCGGTTGGCGGCGACCGCCGCGGCCGGGGTCGCGGCGAGGACGGCGCCCTTCGCGGCGAGCGGTTCGGCGCGGGCGGCGGTGCGGTTCCAGACCGTGAGCGGGTGCCCGGCGGACAGCCAGGCGCCGGCCAGCGCGGTGCCCATCGCGCCGAGGCCGAGCAGGGTGAGCGGGGTGAACGGGGCGGGAGCGGTGGTTCCGGGACGGGTGTCGGTGTCGTTCGTCGTCATGCCGACCAGGCTCGTCGCCCGCCCGGAAGTGCTCAAGTACGCACTTCGGAGTGGGTGGTTACCCTGAGGTGAGCGAGCAGGTCGGCGGAGGGGCGGGGGCAGGGCATGGCGACCAGAGCGAGGCCCGGCGCGCACGTGTGCGGGATCGATGCCGCGATGGACGTGATCGGCGGCAAGTGGAAGGTGCTGATCCTCTGGGCCCTCGGCGAGCGGCCGAGCCTGCGCTTCGGCGCGCTGCGCCGCCACGTCCCAGGGATCACCGAGAAGGTGCTCGCCGCCCATCTGCGCGAGCTGGAGGCGGACGGCATCGTGCACCGCGCCTCGTACGACGAGGTGCCGCCGCGGGTCGAGTACTCCCTCACGGCGGCCGGGCGGCGGCTCAACGAGGCGCTGGCCCCGCTGGGCGCCTGGGGCAGGCGGCACGTGCTGGACGGAGCGTCGGAGACGCCCGGTCCCGCCGAGGCATCCGGCCCCGCGGACGGTCAGGCGATCGAGGCCGACACGATCGCCGCCACCGCGAGGTTGCAGCTGGCGGTCACCCAGACCGCCGGGTGCGGCTCCGGGTCGACCAGGATCGCGCCCAGCTTGCCCGGCGTCAGCACGTCCACCACCCAGAACGCGACGGCCATCAGCACCAGGCCGAGCACCCCGAAGCAGCCCGTGGAGACCAGGCCCTTCCCGAAGTCCTCGTAGGTGTAGAGGATCGCGGTGAAGACGATGCCGCCGATGCCCAGCAGCGCCGAGCTGAGCAGCACGGCGGCGTTGCGGTTGCGCTCCACCCAGATCTGGTGGCCCAGCCGCCCCGGCGTGAGGGCGTCCACCAGCAGGATGCCGAGCAGCAGCAGGACGACGCCGACGCCGCCGAAGACCGCCGCCGCGCCGAGTCCGTGCAGGATGTCGTTCATGGGTTGTCCAGCCCCCCGGGTCCGTTTCGCAGGTCGCTCTCCTCGTGGGGACGGGACGCCCGCGTGGGGCCCGGTCCCGCGGTCAAGGATCGGCAAAAGATAACGCATCGGGGCCGGATCCGGCCGGGGAACCGGGGGCCCTCCCGTACCATTCCGGCCCACGCGTACCATCTGACGCCATGACGCAGCCGCCGCCCGACCGCCCCGCCCCGAGACCGGACGCCGTGCGACCGGACACCCTGCGACCGGACACCGCAGGCTCCGCCGGGCCCGGCGCGCCGGCCCCCGGCACCCGCCGCCGGTCCGGGGTCGTCGCCCTGGGCATGGTCGGCACCCTCGCGCTCGCGCTCTCCGGCTGCTCGTCCTCCTCCGGCGGCAACCCGCCGAGCCGCTGCGTCGACCCGACCACCCTCAAGGTCCTCGACAGCCACTCCTGCTCCGGCGGCAAGGCCGCCGGAGCCACCGCCGGCCGCTGGTACTACTGCGGCTCCGGCGCCACCAACGCCGTCGGCGGCACCTTCGACAAGGCCGCCACCAAGCGCGGCGGCTTCGGCTGCCCGGCCGGCTCCAGCGGCTCCGGCGGGGGCTGATCCGCCGTGCGCCGCCGTACCGTCGAACCCCGCCCGGACTGGCTGACGACCGTCGAGGGCCAGGGCCTGATCTACGCGATGTGCTCGGACCCGTGCAACCAGGGCGGCCCGCACGCCTACTGGGACGAGTCCGCGTACTACGAGTTCTCGCTGCCCGAGGTGGAGGCGCTGGAGGAGGTGGTCGAGGAGCTGCACGAAATGTCGCTGGCCGCCGCCGGCCACGTGGTGCGCACCGGCCGGTTCGCCGAGTACGGCATCACCGACCCCCGGCTGGTCGCCGCCGTCACCGAGTCCTGGCACCGCCGCGACGAGCAGCCCTCCCTCTACGGGCGGTTCGACCTCGCGTACGACGGCACCGGCCCGGCGAAGCTGTTCGAGTACAACGCCGACACCCCGACCTCGCTGATCGAGGCCGCCGGTCCGCAGTGGTTCTGGATGGAGGAGCGGTTCCCGCACGCCGACCAGTGGAACTCGCTGCACGAGCGGCTGGTGGCCGCCTGGGCCCGGCAGAAGCACCTGCTGCCGTCCGGTCCGGTGCACTTCGCGCACTCGCGCGGCGACACCGAGGGCGAGGACTGGATGACCACCCTCTACCTCCAGGAGTGCGCCGAGCAGGCGGGCCTCGAAACGGTCGGCATCGCCATGGAGGACATCGGCTGGGACGGCCTGTCCGGCCGCTTCGTCGACCTCGAGCACCGCTTCGTCCGCTCCGCGTTCAAGCTCTACCCGTGGGAGTGGCTGGTCTCCGACGAGTTCGGCGAGCAGCTGCTGGACGTCATCGACCTCGGCGGCTCCACCGGCTCCACGCTGTGGATCGAGCCGGCCTGGAAGATGCTGCTCTCCAACAAGGCGCTGCTGGCCGTGCTCTGGGAGCTGTACCCGGGGCACCCCAACCTGCTGCCCGCCTACCTGGACGGCCCGCGCGAGCTCGCGGACCCGGACGGTCCCGGCTACGCCGCCAAGCCGCTGCTCGGCCGGGAGGGCGCGGGCGTGCGGATCGTCGAACCGGGCGGCCGGGAGACCCGGCTCGCCGACTGGGCCGGCGACCCGGACCGCTACGGCGCCGAGGGCCACTGCTACCAGCAGCTGCACCCGCTGCCCGACTTCGACGGCAACCGCCCGGTGCTCGGCACCTGGGTCGTCGACGGCGAGGCCGCCGGCCTCGGCATCCGCGAGACCGACGACAGCCCGATCACCCACCAGGGCGCCCGCTTCCTCCCCCACCTCATCGTCTGAATCCTCGGACCGGTCCATCCCGGGCGCTGCCCCGGCGCCGTCCCACTCCCGAGTGAAAACCGGCGTGATCCGGGCCCCGGTCTCCCCGAAGTTGATAAGTTCAATTGGCCGTTCCGGGCATGTATCAACTCCGGGAGAGGAGCAACAGTGGCCGGACGAGGCAGGCCCAGCCGCAGCACCGTCTACAACCGGCTCGGCGGAGCGCTGGCCGAGCTGAACGAGCGCTTCGGCGGGCTCCCCAGCCCCAGGGAGGCCCGGGAGATCTGGGACGACATCTGGCACGAGGAGGCGCACCACTCCACCGCCCTCGAGGGCAACACGCTGGTGCTCCGCGAGGTCCGGGCGCTCCTGGACCAAGGCCGGGCCGTCGGGGCGAAACCGCTCAGCGAGTACAACGAGGTCCAGGGTTACGCCGACGCCGCGCGCTGGGTCTACGGCCAGGCGCTGGAGCCGGACTCCTGGCACGACGGCCGCCTCGTCACCCTCGGCGAGATCCGCCATATCCATCACGTGGCCATGACCCCGGTCTGGAACGTCGCCCCCCATTCCGATGCCGGAGACCGTGAGGGACCCGGCAACTTTCGCGAACACGACATCGCCCCCTTCGCGGAGGGAATGACACCACCGCCCTGGCCGCTGGTGCCGGCTCAGGCCGAGCATTGGGTCGCCGACGTCTGCGACCTCGGCCGGCGGATCGAGACGGGCCAGGACCTCGGGCGCCCACTGCCGGAGGAGCTGGCCCGGATCCACAACGGGTTCGAACGCATCCACCCGTTCCTCGACGGCAACGGCCGAACCGGCCGACTCGTCATGAACCTCGTCCTCGTGCGGCTCGGGTATCCACCGATCATCATCCTCAAGCGCCAGCGGAACGCCTACGTGGCCGCGCTCCGCAGGGCTGACGCGGGCGACTGCGGCGCCCTCGGAGAACTCGTCGCACGGGCGATGGAGAACAACCTCAACCGGTTCATCGTCCCCAACGTGGCGGGTCCCGCCCGCATGGTGCCGCTCGCGGCGCTCGTCGATGCGGAGCTCTCCCTCGCGGCCCTCCGGCAGGCGGCGCAGCGCGGCCGTCTGAACGCCGCGCAGGGACCGGACGGGGTCTGGCGTTCGTCACGGAAGTCGGTCGACGCCTACAAGGCGGGCAAGCACCAGCGCAGGCCGCGCTCGTCCTCGTGAGTCCGCCCCGTCCGGAATGCGCGGCGGGGCGGTGCTGTTTGATTGGCTCATGGCATCCCGTGCACGTGTACGCGCCCCCGAGCTGGTCGGGGCAGGCGGTTGGCTCAACACCGGCGGCAAGGAGCTCACGCTCGCCGACTTCCGGGGCAAGATCACCGTCCTGGACTTCTGGACCTTCTGCTGCATCAACTGTCTGCACGTCCTCGACGAGTTGCGGGAGCTGGAGGAGAAGCACCGCGACACCGTGGTGATCGTCGGCGTGCACTCCCCCAAGTTCGTGCACGAGGCCGACCACCAGGCCGTGGTGGACGCGGTCGAGCGGTACGAGGTGCACCACCCCGTGCTGGACGACCCGGAGCTGGTCACCTGGAAGCAGTACGCGGTGCGGGCCTGGCCGACGCTGGTGGTGATCGACCCCGAGGGGTACGTGGTCGCCCAGCACGCCGGCGAGGGGCACGCGCACGCGATCGCCCGGCTGGTCGAGGAGCTGGAGGCGGAGCACGCGGCGAAGGGGACGCTGCGGCGCGGCGACGGCCCGTACGTGGCGCCCGAGCCGACCGCCGGGGACCTCAAGTTCCCGGGCAAGGCGGTCCGGCTGCCGAACGGCCACTTCCTGGTGGCCGACTCCGGGCACCACTCGCTGGTCGAGCTGGAGGCGGACGGCGAGACCGTGGTCCGCCGGATCGGCGACGGGGTGCGCGGCCTGGTGGACGGCACCGGCCCGCGGTTCAGCGAGCCGCAGGGGCTCGCGCTGCTCCCGGCCGGCTCCGCGTACGACGTGATCGTCGCCGACACCGTCAACCACGCGCTGCGCGGCGTCCGGCTCGCGGACGGCGAGGTGACCACGCTGGCCGGCACCGGCCGGCAGTGGTGGCAGGGCTCGGCGACCGAGGGCGCGGCCCGCGAGGTCGACCTCTCCTCGCCGTGGGACGTCGCCTGGTTCGACGGCCGGGTCTGGATCGCGATGGCCGGCGTGCACCAGCTGTGGGCGTACGACCCGGCCGCCGGCACGGTCGGCGTCGCGGCCGGCACCACCAACGAGGGCCTGGTCGACGGCCCCGCCGCCGAGGCCTGGTTCGCCCAGCCCTCCGGCCTGGCGGTGTCGGCGGACGGCGAGCGGCTCTGGGTCGCGGACTCCGAGACCTCCTCACTGCGCTGGGTTTCACGTGAAACCAAGGAGGTGCACAGCGCCGTCGGCACCGGTCTGTTCGACTTCGGGCACCGGGACGGCGCGGCCGACCAGGCGCTGCTCCAGCACCCGCTGGGCGTCACCGTGCTGCCGGACGGCTCGGTGGCCGTCAGCGACACCTACAACCACGCGCTGCGCCGCTACGACCCGGCGAGCGGCGAGGTCAGCACGCTGGCCACCGATCTGCGCGAGCCCTCCGGCGCGGTGCTGGTGGACCAGGACATCGTGGTGGTCGAGTCCGCCCGGCACCGGCTGACCCGGCTGCGGCTGCCCGAGGAGGCGGTCCGGGTGGAGGCGGTGGCCCACCGCACCCGGCGGGCCGCGACCGAGGTGGCGCCGGGCGCCCTGCGGCTGGACGTGGTGTTCCGGGCGCCGACCGGCCAGAAGCTGGACGAGCGCTACGGCCCGTCCACCCGGCTGCTGGTCAGCGCCACCCCGCCCGAGCTGCTGGTCTCCGGGGCGGGCGCGGACTCCGCGCTCTCCCGTGAGCTGGTGCTCTCCGCCGAGGTGACCGAGGGCGTGCTGCACGTCTCGGCGATGGCGGCCTCCTGCGACGACGATCCGGCGATCGAGTACCCGGCCTGCCACGTCCACCAGCAGGACTGGGGCGTGCCGGTGCGGCTCACCGCCGACGGCGCGAGCCGGCTGCCGCTGGTGCTGGCGGGCATGGAGTAACCCGCGCCGCAGCCCGTACCACGGCCTGCGCGGAAGGGCCCGGCGAGCGCGTGCTCGCCGGGCCCTTCCGCGTCGCTCGTACCGGGGAATCAGCCCTCCAGGAACGCCTTGATCGCGCTCGCCAGCAGGTACGGGTCCTCCGCGCCGCACAGCTCGCGCGCCGAGTGCATGGACAGCGCGGCGATGCCGCAGTCCACGGTCTGGATGCCGAGGCGAGCCGCGGTGATCGGGCCGATCGTCGTCCCGCAGGGCATGGCGTTGTTGGAGACAAAGGTCTGCCACGGCACGCCGGCCTTCTCGCAGGCCGCGGTGAACACCGCCCGGCCGACGCCGTCGGTGGCGTACCGGTTGTTGACGTTGACCTTGAGGATCGGCCCGGCGTTCGGCATCGGGTGGTGGCCCGGCTCGTGCCGCTCGCTGTAGTTCGGGTGGACGGCGTGGCCCATGTCCGAGGACAGGCACACGGTGCCGGCCAGCGCCCGGGCCCGGTCCTCCAGGCCGCCGCCGCGCGCGTACACGCTGCGCTCCAGGACGTTGCCGAGCAGCGGGCTCTGCGCACCGGTGTCCGACTCGCTGCCGGTCTCCTCGTGGTCGAAGGCGGCCAGCACCGGGATGTACGGCAGGGCCGCGCCCTCGGTCTCGGCCGCGGTGGCCACGGCGGCGAGCGCGGCGGTGGCGGCGTGCACGGAGAGCAGGTTGTCCAGTCGCGGACCGGCCAGCAGCTCGCGGTCCCGGCCCAGGTACGAGGCGGGCTGGACGTCGTGGGTCATGAGGTCCCAGCCGCTCACCTCGGCCGGGTCGACCCCGGCGCGCTCGGCGACGTACTCGATCAGCGCGCCCTCGTCGACCGGCCCGAGGCCCCAGATGGGCGTCAGGTGGCGCTGCTTGTCGAGCTTCATGCCCTCGTTGACCTGGCGGTCCAGGTGGATCGCCAGCTGCGGCACGCGCAGCAGCGGCTCGTCCAGCTGGACCAGCCGCCGGCTGCCGTCGCGCAGGGTGATCCGCCCGGAGAGGCCGAGGTCCCGGTCGAGCCAGGTGTTGAGCGGCACGCCGCCGTAGATCTCCACCGCGACCTGCCGCCAGCCGGCCGTCCCTGTGTCGGGGATCGGCTTGACCCTCAGATTGGGCGAGTCGGTATGGGTGCCGACCACGCGGAACGGCGTCTCCGGGCCCGCACCGGCCGGCACGTACCAGGCGATCAGTGCGCCGCCGCGGACGACGTACCGGCCGCCGGCCACCCCGTCCCAGGCGTCCGTTTCCAGTACCTGCCGGAAACCGGCTTTCTCCAGCCGCTCGGCCGCGCTCGCGACCGCGTGGTAGGGCGATGGCGAGGTGCCGAGAAAGGCGATCAGGTCATCGGTGTGCGTCCGGTCGAAGAAGGCCTGGCGGGCGGCGGTCGACATGCTGCTCCTGGGTCGAGGGAGGGCCGAGGCCGAATGGGAATCGGCTTCGCACCTTGAGCATATGCCCGTACACGGACATGACACTCGGAGCATCCCAACGGATGCAGAACGCAGACAGAAACGTGAACTGACGGGATCTGACGGCCCGACGGGCACGCGTCGGACGCCGTCCGGGCACTGTTCGGGCACCGTCGGACCGGCCCGACGGTGCCCGGTCGGGCAGTGTCGGACCACCCCGTCGGACCACCCCGTCGGGCCGTCCCGCGGAACCGCCCCCCGGCACACCGAAGGGCCCGGTCGTGGAACCGCCCCCCGGCACACCGAAGGGCCCGGTCGTGGAACCGGGCCCTTCGGTGTGAGGGTGGGGTCAGGCAGTCAGTGCGGGCGGCGTCAGAACGCCCCCTCCGCCAGGTCCATGATCTCGTTGTCGATGCCCTCGGCGATCAGCCGCTGCGAGGCGACGGTCGGCAGGATGTTCTTGGCGAAGAAGCGGGCGGCCGCGACCTTGCCCTGGTAGAACGGCACGTCCTTCTCGGAGGCGCCGGCCTCCAGCTTGGCCAGGGCCACCGCGGCCTGGCGCAGCAGCAGCCAGCCGACCACGACGTCGCCGGAGACCATCAGCAGGCGGGTGGTGTTGAGGCCCACCTTGTACATGTTCTTGACGTCCTGCTCGACCGAGGAGAGGTCGGCGAGCAGCTTGCCGACGACGGCCTCCAGGTCGCCGGCGGCCTTGGCGAGCAGCTCGCGCTCGGCGGCCAGGGCGTCGCCGCCCTCGGCGGAGCCGAGGAACTTCTGGATCTGCTCGGACAGCGCGGTGAGCGCCTGGCCGCCGTCCTTGACGATCTTGCGGAAGAAGAAGTCCTGGCCCTGGATGGCCGTGGTGCCCTCGTAGAGGGTGTCGATCTTGGCGTCCCGGATGTACTGCTCGATCGGGTACTCCTGCAGGTAGCCGGAGCCACCGAAGGTCTGCAGGGACTGGGCGAGCTGCTCGTAGGACTTCTCCGAGCCGTAGCCCTTGACGATCGGCAGGAGCAGGTCGTTGAGGCGCTCGGCGGCACCGTCGTGCTCGCCGCGCAGCTTGGCGGCCATCATGTCGTCCTGGACGGACGCGGTGTAGAGCACCAGGGCGCGCATGCCCTCGGCGTACGCCTTCTGGGTCAGCAGCGAGCGGCGGACGTCCGGGTGGTGGGTGATGGTGACGCGCGGGGCGGTCTTGTCCAGGAACTGCGAGATGTCGGCGCCCTGCACGCGCTCCTTGGCGTACTCCAGCGCGTTCAGGTAGCCGGTGGAGAGGGTGGCGATGGCCTTCGTGCCGACCATCATCCGGGCGAACTCGATGATCTTGAACATCTGGCGGATGCCGTCGACCTTCTCGCCCAGCAGCCAGCCCTTGGCCGGGTGCTTGGCACCGAAGGTCATCTCGCAGGTGTTCGAGGCCTTGAGGCCCATCTTGTGCTCGACGTTGGTGGCGTAGGCGCCGTTGCGCTCGCCCAGCTCCCCGGTCTCCCAGTCGAAGTCGAACTTGGGGACGATGAACAGGCCCAGGCCCTTGGTGCCCGGCTTGCCGCCCTCGGGGCGGGCCAGCACCAGGTGGATGATGTTCTCGGACATGTCGTGCTCGCCCGAGGTGATGAAGCGCTTCACACCCTCGATGTGCCAGGAGCCGTCCTCCTGCTTGATCGCCTTGGTGCGGCCGGCGCCCACGTCCGAGCCGGCGTCCGGCTCGGTCAGGACCATGGTGGAGCCCCACAGGCGGTCGGTCATCCGCTTGGCGACCTTGAGCTGCTCCTCGGTGCCCTCCTCGGCGACGACGCCGGCGAAGGCCGGGCCGGAGGAGTACATCCAGATGGCCGGGTTGGAGCCGAGGATCTGCTCCGCGAAGGCCCAGATCAGCGAGCTCGGGGTGACCTGGCCGCCGATCGACTCCGGGATGCCCAGACGCCACCACTCGGCGTCCATGTACGCCTGGTAGCTCTTCTTGAACGTGGCCGGGACCGGGGCGGTGTTGGTCTCGGGGTCGAACACCGGCGGGTTGCGGTCGGTGTCGATGAAGGACGCGGCGAGGTCGTTCTCGGCCAGGCGCGCGATCTCGCTCAGGATGTTCTTCGCGGTCTCGACGTCCATGTCCGCGAACGGTCCGGTGCCGTACACCTGCTCGCGGCCGAACACCTCGAAGAGGTTGAACTCCACGTCCCGCAGGTTGGACTTGTAGTGACCCATGGCCGTTTTCTCCGGTTCGTCGCTTCCGGGAGACCGCCGCGTTCGGGCGCCCCGTACCCACCAGTAGGCCTCATGATGCTACCCAGCGGTAACTTGTTTCAAGCCCCAGCCGGTGAATCCCTCGTGGATTCCGCTATGAACGTGGTCACGTCCCACAAGCCGGGGCGGCCACTCCTTGTCAGGATCGACGCCCGCACGGGTGGCCGCGCTCCCGATAGCCTGTCCGTGTGTACGGCTATGACCAGAACGCATACCCGGGCGACCCCTACCAGCAGGCGGGGCCGCAGCCGGGCATGAACGGCATGCCCGGCCCCGGCCCCTACGGCGAGCAGCCACCGGGGGCGCAGCAGTCCCTCTACCCGGAGCCCTCGCCGCCGTCCCTGGCGGACGCCGTCCGGGCCTTCACCACCGGCTCGATGGCGGTGGAGGACTTCCAGGCCATCTTCATCACCTCCAAGGTGCACTGCCCGCGCGGTGAACGGCCGGGCTTCCTGGCGCTGCACAACACGCCGACGCCGGTGATCCCGATGTTCAGCTCGCTCAAGGAGCTGCGGCGGTACGCGGGCAAGGAGTCCAAGTACTTCACCGTGACCGGCGCCGAGGTCCTCGACCTGCTGCCGACCGGCTACGGCTTCGCACTGGACATGGAGGGCGAGCACCGGATGGTGTTCGACGCCAAGGCGGTCGAGCAGATGGTCGACTTCACCATGCGCCGGATGTACGGCTGACCGAGGATGGGCCGAGGGCCGCCCGGCCCCGCCGCTCGGCCGCGCACATCCACTTGGTTCAAAATTCAACTTGCTTCTAGTTGAGGATTGAACTAATCTCGTGGACGCAGGCCAGAGGAACGTCCCCCGAAGGAGGCCGACATGCCCGCCGTGACCGTCGACAACCCGCTGACCCTCCCGCGCGTCACCAGCCCCGACCCCGCCGTCACGAGCGCCCGGCCGGTCCTCACGGTGGCCACCGCCCCCGAGGGCTTCGAGGGCGAGGGCTTCCCGGTCCGCCGCGCCTTCGCCAGGATCAACACCAAGTACCTCGACCCGTTCATCATGATGGACCAGATGGGCGAGGTGGACTACGCGGCCGGCGAGCCCAAGGGGACCCCCTGGCACCCGCACCGCGGCTTCGAGACGGTCACCTACATCATCGACGGGACCTTCATCCACCGGGACTCGCACGGCGGCGGCGGCACCATCACCGACGGCGACACCCAGTGGATGACGGCCGGCTCCGGCCTGCTGCACATCGAGACCCCGCCCGAGTCGCTGGTGCGGTCCGGCGGCCTGTTCCACGGCCTCCAGCTGTGGGTGAACCTGCCCGCCTCGGACAAGATGATCGCCCCCAAGTACCAGGACATCCGCGGCGGCAGCGTCAGGCTCCTCAGCACCGAGGACGGCGGCGCCCTGCTCCGCGTCATCGCCGGCGACCTGGACGGCCACCGGGGCCCCGGCAGCACCCACACCCCGATCACCATGATCCACGCCTCGATCAGCCCCGGCGCCCAGCTCACCCTGCCCTGGCGCCCCGACTTCAACGCCCTCGCCTACGGCCTGGCCGGCAGCGGCACGGCCGGCACCGAGCACCGCCCCTTCCACCGGGGCCAGGCCGTGGTCTTCGGCGACGGCGACTCGATCACCCTGCGCGCCGACGGGAAGCAGGACTCCCGGGACAACAACTTCGAGGTCGTCCTCCTCGGCGGCCTCCCCATCCGCGAGCCCGTCGCCCACTACGGCCCGTTCGTCATGAACAGCCACCGCGAGCTCCAGCAGGCCATGGAGGACTTCCAGGCCGGCCGCCTCGGCACCATCCCCGCCGACGGCCACTGAGCACGAGTACAAGGGAGTGGCGGAGCCGGGTTCGCGGCTCCGCCACTCCCTTGTGCGTCGACTCTTTTGTGCGTCGCCCCTAGAGCAGGGCGTAGAGGGCCGAGGCGTCGTCGTGGGCCTTGCCGCGGGGCCAGCGTTCGCAGGCAGCGTCGGCGCGTTCGACCGCGCGGACCTGGGCGATCAGCTCGGCCGGGCCGCACTCGCCGAGCAGGCGCAGCGCGTCGCCCCAGCTGCCGAGGCCGAAGCGGTCGGTGAAGCGGGCCGCGCCGTCGGAGAGGGCGGCCACCGCGCGCAGTCCGGCCAGGGGGACGAAGCCGGTCTCGGCGTGGGCGGCGGCCTTGGGGCTGGCGGCGGCGATCCAGGGGCCGGTGCCGGAGTTCCGGGCGGCCCGGACGGCCAGCGTGTACTCCAGGTGCAGGGCGGCCCGTTCGGCGGAGCCGGGGACCGTCGACCAGACCTGCCGGCGCAGTTCCTCCCCGCCGGGGAAGCGCTGGTTGTCGCCGATCACCCGGGGCGGCCCGTCGGCGGGCTCCAGCACCAGCAGGGAGTCGCCGAGCACCAGGTACTCCAGCGAGGCGCCGTGCCGACGGGCGGCGACCACCATCGCGGCGGGCGTGTTGGGATGGGCGAGGTCGCAGCGGCCGCCGTGCAGGGCGGCCGTCTCGGCGATGGCGTCCGCCAGGCACTCGGCGATCGAACGGTCCGGGCGGTCGGTGAGCCGGGCCAGCAGGTGCACCCCGAGTCTGCGGACGTACCAGGCGGTGCCGTGGCGGCACCCGGACTCCAGGCCGGTCGGCGAACTCGAACCGTCGAGGAGGACGAGTGCCTCGGAGGTGGCCGCCGCGAAGTCCTCGCTCTCGCGGTCGGGCCGCCGTGCTTCCCCTGCGAGCTGTACCTGCATCCCGACAGTGTGCGCGCCGGGTGCGGCGCGCGCCCAGACCCGTGCACGCGCCGCGCCGCGCGCCCCCGGTGGCAGCGCGGGTGATCCGGCCATACCGTCGGAGCACGAGTGGACATTTCGGCCAATCAGGGCCGTCCGGGTTTGGGACCACCTTCGGGGGATCCTCGCCCCCGGCGCTGACGAGGGCGAGGAGCGAGAGATGTTCTGGCAGTTCATCGTGCTGTTGGTCGCGGCGATCGGCTTTCCCACCGCCGCCCTGCTGTTCCTGATCGGCGGACCGCGCTTCCCGGACGAGGGGCGCGAGGACCGCCGGCCCGGCGACCGCTAGCCGGACGGCGCGTCAGCGGTCGGTACGTTCAGCGGTCGGCCGCGGACCAGGACGGGTCGCGGACCAGGACGGGTCGCGGCCCAGCAGGGCTAGCGCGCGTTCGAACGGCCCGGTCACGTCCGGCGCCGCCCGGACGGCGGCGAACGCCCGCCCCGGCCCCCGGTCGGGGGCGGCGGCCGGCACGGCCCCGGCCACCGTGAGCAGTGCCCCGACCAGCGGCGGTTCGGCCTGCACCGCCGCCACCAGCCGGGCCGGCGAACCCAGCGCGGCCGCCACGTCCCAGGCGTGCACCAGGGTGTCCAGCAGGTGGAAGCCGATCGCCCGGTCGAGCGGGAACGGCTCGCCGTCGCGGATCTCCGGCAGGCACAGCGGGGCGGGCTCCGACGCCGCGGCGGCGGTGGCGAACGCGGCGGTCAGCCGCTCCGCCGACTGCCGGAACGCGCC
Source organism: Streptomyces sp. XY431 (assembly GCF_001279805.1). NCBI lineage: Bacteria > Bacillati > Actinomycetota > Actinomycetes > Kitasatosporales > Streptomycetaceae > Streptomyces > Streptomyces sp. XY431. Next base: position 11,127 of record NZ_LGDO01000049.1, on the reverse strand, counting down.
CGCCGGGTCGCCGTGGACCGGGACGTCGCGCCAGTGCGCGCGGTCCGCCCCGGCGCCGAGGGCGGCCGCGGCGAAGCCCCGGTGCTGCCCGACCGTGTGCTCCAGCACCCGCCGCAGCGGCCACCCGGCGCACGGCGTCGCCAGCACCAGTTGCTCCGGCTGCACGGTGTCCACCACGGCGGCGGCCAACTCCAGGGCCCGGGTGTGCAGTTCGAGGATCCTCATACCGCGCCCACCGCCTTCCCCGGTCCGTCGAAGGAGCTGCGTCCGTCGAAGGAGCTGCGTCCGTCGAAGGACCCGCGTCCGTCGAAGGATCGGCGGCCGGGGTCCGTCCCCGCGGCCAGGAAGCCCGTCACCTGGTCGAGCACCGTCGGCTCGGTGAGGATCCGGCGGTGGCCGAGGCCCCGGGTGGCCAGCAGTTCCAGCTGCTCCCCGTACGCCGCCCGGAGCCGGTGGGCGTGCGAGAACGGCACCACGTCGTCGTCCTCGTCGTGCGCGACCAGGATCGGGAGCACGATCTTCCCGGGATCGCGGGCGGCGTCGAAGTGGGTGCGGATGTCCGTCACCCCGGGGAACATCGCTCCGCTCGCCTCCCGGCGGCGCAACTCCCGCTCCACGGTGGCGTTCAGGCCCAGCCGCTCGCAGAACGCGGTCGGCAGCCAGGAGAGTTCGGAGGCGCCGGAGAAGGCGACCAGCCGCTCCGCCCGCAGGCCCTCGCGCAGCGCCAGGAAGGCCGCGTTGACGCCCAGCGAGTGGGCGACCACCGCCTCGAAGCCTCCGTACGACTCCTGGAGCCGCAGGGCGACGGCGCGGTGGTCCAGCACGGTGGCGGTGCGCCCGCCGGAGTCGCCGTGCCCGGGGGCGTCGTAGCCGACCGCGGTCAGGCCGAGTGCCCGCAGCCGGGACACCAGGTCCGCGAAGCGGGAGGCCCGGGAGCGCCAGCCGTGCATCAGCAGGACCGGCCGGGCGCCGTCGCCCCAGCGGTGGACGACCACTCGCACGCCCCCGTGCCGGAGCGTCCCGGTGACGGCCCGGTCGTGGACCTCGCGCTCGCCTGGGCGGACCCGGCTGCGGCGGAAGGGGTGGCGGTAGAGCTCGAACGCGGCCCGCCCGGCGAGCCCGGGGGCGGCCAGCGAGGCGGTGTTCAGGGTGGTGCGGATCAGTGCGACGGCCGGGTCCATGCGGAACTCCTGTGGGTACCGAGGGGCAAGAGCCGAACTCGGCGAGATATTAGCACGACCGTTCGTGCTTATTTCAGGTCGGGCGACGCTCCCCGCTACCCTGGCCACAGGACGGAAAGGCCGGGGAACGGCCGGAGGACTGGGGTGAGCGGTGGCCGGATCGACCACGGACGGACGGGCGTCGACCACGGACGGACGGGTGCTGCGCGGCGAGGAGACCCGGCGGACGGTCCTGCGCCGGGCCGTCGGGATCGCCTCGGTCGAGGGGCTGGACGCGCTGTCGATCGGCCGGCTCGCCACCGACCTCGGCCTCAGCAAGAGCGGCGTCTTCGCCGGTTTCGGCTCCAAGGAGGAGCTCCAGCTCGCCACCGTGCGGGCCGCCCGGCGGATCTTCGCCGACGCGGTGCTCGCACCGGTCCACGACGAGCCCCCCGGCCTGCGCAAGGTCCGGCTGCTCTGCGAGTCCTGGCTGGCCTACTCGCGCGCCCGGGTCTTCCCCGGCGGCTGCTTCTTCTACGAGGTCAACGCCGAGTACGACGCCCGGCCGGGCCCGCTGCGCGACGTCCTCGCCGCCAACTGGCGGGAGTGGCACGCCACCGTGCTCGGTCTGGTCACCGAGGCCGTCGACAGCGGTGAACTGCGGCCCGACGCCGACCCGGAGGACATCGCCTTCACCCTGATCGCCCTGCTGGAGAACGCCAACCCGCAGGCCCTGCTGTTCGACGACGACACCCCGTACGACCGGGCCCACCGCGCCGTGCTGCGCCGGCTGCGCTCCGACGCCACCGACCCGGACGGGCCCGCGTTCACCGCCTGAGGCCCGGCGCCCCGGGACGGCTCCCCTCGGTCCGGGCGGCTCAGGCGCCGTCCAGCACCCGCTCCAGGACGGCCGCCAGCGCCAGCAGCCGCTCGTCCGCCCCGGCCTCGCCGACCACCTGGAGGCCGAGCGGCAGGCCCGCCGCCGTCACCCCGGCCGGCAGGCTGAGCGCGGGCAGGCCGGCGTAGCTCCACGGCAGTGACATCACCGCGCTGCCGGTGCTGTCCAGCCCGAGCGGGGCCGGGCCGGTCGCCGAGGGCGCCAGCAGCAGGTCCACCCCGGCCCGCTGCCGCCGCTCGGCGAGCCGCTCCCGGAAGGCCGACCGGGCGCGCAGCGCGGCCGCGCGGTCGGCCGGGTCGACGGTCCGCCCGTGTCGGATGCTCGCCGCCGTCTCCGGCCGGTAGAGGTCGCCGAAGCGGGCGAACCAGTCCGTGTGGCTCGCGGCCGTCTCGAAGCGGTTGACCGTCTGCGCCTGCCGCTCCAACTCGTCGAAGTCCGGCAGCAGATCGAGCCTGCGGACCGTCAGCCCGCGCGCGGCCAGCAGTGCCAGCTGCCGGTCGAACGCCTGCCGCGCCTCCGGCCCGGCCCGGTCCAGGTACGGGCCCACCGGGACGCCGAGCACGGGCGCCCCGTCCGCCCACTCCCCGCCGCCCGCCCCGTCGCCCGGCCCGGCCGCGTGGTCCCAGTCGTCGCACAGCAGCGGGGCGGCCAGCGCGGCGCCCGCCAGATCGGCGGTGAACAGGCCCACGGTGTCGAAGCTCGGCGCGTTCGGGATCACACCCGCCGTCGGGATCCGCCCGAAGGTCGGCCGGAAGCCCACCACACCGCAGTAGGCGGCCGGGCGGACCACGGAGCCGATCGTCTGGGTGCCGATCGCCAGCGGCACCAGTCCGGCCGCGACCGCCGCCGCCGAACCGCTGCTGGAGCCGCCCGGGGTGTGTTCGGGGCGGTGCGGATTGCGGGTCCGGCCGGGCGCGCTGCCCGCGAACTCGGCGGTCACCGTCTTGCCGGCGACCAGCGCGCCGGCCGCCCGCAGCCGGTCCACCACGGTGGCCTGCGGCCCGGCCAGGACGCCCGGGGGCAGCACCGAACCGCCGTGCGTGGGCAGGCCGTCGACGTGCACGATGTCCTTGATCCCGACGGCCACCCCGTACAGCGGCGGCGCCTGCGCCGGGTCGGGATGGCGGACGACCAGCGCCCGGGCCTCGGCCTGCAGCCGTTCGGCCCGGCCGGGTTCGGGCACGAAGGCGTGGATCAGCGGGTCCACCTGGTCGATCCGGGCGCAGAGCCGGTCGACGTGGACGGCCGGGGTCGGCACACCGGCCCGCAGCGAGGCGGCCTCACGGACGAGCGAGCGGGGCCGGACCAGGGACTTGTCCATGGCGCCCACGGTAGCCCCGGCCCGTCCGGGACCGCGCCGCCGCCCCGGTCAGCCCGTCGGCCAGCCGGTGTCCGGCTGCTCGCCGGGAGGTCCCGGCCGGTGCTCGTCCCCCAGGTAGGGGGACTCGCGCAGGACGTACGCGCCGCAGGTGTGGCAGCAGGTCTCGGGGGTGTGCCCCCAGTCCGTCGCCTCCCGGGCGGGTGCCGCCGCGTCGATCTCCCGGCCGCACATCGCGGCGTCCTCGCCGCCTCGGACCATGTGCCACAGCCGCACCCCGGCGGGCGCGCCGCCGGTGCCGAACTCGGCCCGCATCTGGTGCATCATGCCCCCATCGTCCGGCGGGCCGCCGGACCCGGCAAACGGAGCGCGGTCCGCCGAGCGGCCCCGGGTCGGACCTGACCCCGCCCGGCGGCGCCGGGTCAGACCAGCCCGCCGTACAGCCGCAGCCGGGCGATCCCGCCGTCCGGGAAGACGTCCAGCCGGACGTGGGTGGCCGGGTGCGGGGTGTCGACCACCAGCCGGTGCACGGCGTCCGGCTGGAGCCGGGTGCGCGGCACCAGTTCGAACCAGGCCCCGGGGTCGGCGCCCTGCTCGTCCCGGCCCGACAGCGCCGCCCAGCCGGCCGCGTTGCCGACGTAGTAGCCGGTGTCGATCTCCACCGCCCGGACCGCGCCCCGCCCGGCCAGCCGCAGCCGGACCCAGTCGTGGCCGTCGTCCCGGCGCCGCCGGTTCTCCCAACCGTCGCCCATCGCCCCGGACTTGCCGGGCAGGGCGAGGTTGACCGGGGAGGAGAAGAAGCGGTCCGAGGCGTCCTCGACGGCGCCGCCGTTCTCGACCGCGGCCAGGTCGAAGGTGCCGAGCGCGGCCAGCCAGGCCGGATCCGGACGGGCCTCGCCGTGCACCCGGAAGCGGGCTATGCCACCGTCCGGGAACTGGCTGAGCCTCAGATGCGTGAAGCGGCGGCCGCCTTCGACGGCGAAGCCGTTGGCGGCGTGGCCGCGCACCGGCGAGCGGGGGACCAGCGGATGCCACTCGGTCTCGGGGGCCAGCAGCTCCTCCGGGCCCGGAGTGCCCGGGAGTTCGGCGCCCTCGACGCCGATCTGCTGCGGGAAGTTGCCGCGGAAGTGCGCGGTGTCGACGACCACGCCGTGCACAACTCCCGGCACGCCCAGGCGGATCAGCGCCCAGTCGTGGTCCTCGGCAGTCGGGTGCGGGTGCCCGGCGCCGGTGCCGCGTCGCCGCCTGGTCTCCCAACCGTCCATGATCTGGCCCTTGTTGCCGAAGGTGTGCGGGCGGAACTCGGCCGCGCCCGGCAGCAGCAGGTTCTCCCGCTCGGCGAACAGCTCGTCGTTGGCGGCGACGACCGCGCCGCCCAGCCGGCGGTCGGCGAGGTCGACCAGGCCGGCGAAGGGGAACTCGGCGGCGCGGTAGTCGGCGTAGGGGTTGCCGCCCCCGTACGGCGGGGCGTCGGCGTCGGACAGTCGGTCGGGACGGGGGCCTGGGTTCCGTTCGGTGGTCATGCCCCCACCCTCACGCCGGGCGACCCATCAGGTCCATCACAAAGAACTGAGCAAACCGTTCAGTCCGACTGAAGAGTCCTGGCTACGTCCGTCAGCTCCGCCAGTACCCGGCGCAGCGGGGGCGTCCGCTCCGTGCCGGCCCGGACCGCCGCCACCACCCGGCGGGTCGGCAGGTCCGCCGGCAGCGCCCGGACGACCGCCGCGCCGCCCCGACCGGCCGAGGCCAGCCGCGGCACCAGCGCCACCCCCAGTCCGGCCGCCACCATCGCCAGGATCGCCGTCCAGTCCGCGGCGGTGTGCGCCCGCTCCGGGGTGAAGCCGGCCTGGGCGCAGGCCGCCGTGGTGATCTCCCGCCAGGGCCCGGCCGCGCCGTAGATCCACGGCTCCGCCGCGAGGTCCGCCAGCCGCAGCCCCGGCGTCCCGGCCAGCGGGTGGCCCGGTGGCAGCGCGACGTCCAACGGGTCGCTGAGCAGCTCCGTCTCGACGAGTCCGGGGCCCCGGCCGACCGGTCCGACGGCCAGCGACAGCGCCAGGTCGACGTCCCCCGCCGCCAGCAGCCGGACCGCCTCGTCCGCCTCCGCCTCGACCACCCGCACGGTCAGCCTCGGCGCGGCCTCGCGCAGCCGGGCCACCGCCGGGACGAGCAGCCCGGTGATCGCGGTGGCGAAGGCGCCCACCCTGACCTCGCCCGCCTCGCCGTGCAGATAGCCCGCCAGCTCGGCCTCGGCCCGCTCCAGCTGTCCGAAGACCGCCGCCGCATGACGCAGCACCAGCCGGGCCGCCGGGGTCAGCCGCACCCGGCGACCGTAGGGCTCCAGCATCGGCGCACCCACCTGCCGGGCCAGCGCCGAGATCTGCTGCGAGACCGCCGAGGGCGACAGATGGAGCCGCTCGGCCGCCGCCGTCACCGTCCCGCACTCGTCGACCGCCCGCAGCACCCGCAGCCGCCTCAGGTCCCACTCGCCCACCGCACCCATCGCGCCAGGGTAGGCCGTCGCCGACCGCCTTCCGGGCCCCCGGGCCGGACGCTTCGTCCACCCTCCGATATGGTGCCGCTCCTGCGACGCGCCGGTGATCACACCAAGGCGCCAAGTCGCCCATATTCGGACAGACTTCATCAAGCTGGAGCCAAGACCGTGCGCACTTCCCGCCTTCTGGCCGCGTCCACGCTGATCGCGCTCTCCCTCGGCGCGACGGTCGGCACGGCCACCGCCGGCGCCGCCGCCGTGTCGCCCGCCCCGTCCACGGCGGCCCCGACGACGGCAGCTCCGACGACGGCGGCCCCGAGCGGCTCCCCGAGCACCGGCGGCACGCCCTCGGCGCCCACCTCGCCGAACCCCTCCACCTCCCCGAACGCCTCCACCTCGCCGTCGGCGAGCGCCTCCCCGTCGGCCACCGCGACGAAGCCGCCGACGACCCCGACCCAGCGCCCCACTGTCCCGCCGAGCCTGTTCCCGACCACCGCCCCGGGCTTCGACTGCTCCGGCGGTGTGTACCAGGGCGTCGACTGGCTCAAGGTCACCGGCACCGGACTGTGGGGCGGCAGTGGGGCACCGGGCTCGGCCCAGGACGTCTCCGTCACCTGGGAGAACCTCAGCGGCGTCGACCTGCCGGTCTTCCGGACCTACCTCTACCTGACCGACACCCATCTGGAGGACGACAGCCGTCCGGTCGCCTGGAGCAAGGACTTCTTCACGGTCCAGTACCGGGTGCCCGGCCAGGACTGGAAGTCGGGCGTCCTGGACGACCGCTACCTCTCCACCGGGGAGTTCAAGCTCGCCAAGGGCGAGAAGCTCACCCTCCAGTTCCGCGTCACGCCGACCGACAAGGCGCCGCTCGGCAGCTTCTGGGGCAACTTCGGCGGCGGTGGCGACGCCATGGACAACAGCACGCTGCCCCATCCGGCCCGGGACGACAAGAAGGGCTGCACCCAGTACCTCAACTACTACGAGGGCACCTTCAAGCTCGCCAAGGCCGGCACCACCACCGGCACCCCGTCCTCGTCCGGATCGCCCAAGGCCGCCTCCTCCCCGTCCGCGGTGAGCGGCCCGCACCTGGCCGACACCGGCTCCAGCTCCAACACCCTGCCGATCGCCCTCGGCGGTGCCGCCGTGCTCGCGGCCGGTGCCGGGACGCTGCTCGTGCTGCGCCGCCGCAAGGCCGGAGCGCACAGCTGACGCACCGTCGGAAAAAACTACGAGGCACGCCGACAACCGCTCGCATGTCTCGCCCGTCCACTGAACGCAAGCCATCCCGCCGACGCCCCACCATCGGAGCCGTAATCTTGCGCACCTCCCGTCTGACCACCACAGCCGCTCTGCTCGTCCTGAGCGGCGCCGCGACGCTCGCGGGTACCGCCGGGGCCTTCGCCGCCGATCCGACGACCAGCGCCTCGGCCGCCGCCGCGACGACCGGACCGTCCACGGCCGCGACCACCGAACCGACCACGGCCGCACCGACCACCGCCGCCCCCACGACGGCCGCCCCGACCTCGGCCGCACCCACGTCGGCCGCCCCGACCTCGGCTGCCCCCACCACGACGGCGCCGAGCGGCTCCCCGAGCGCCACCACCACGCCCTCGGAGACCGCCACGCCGACCGGGACCCCGTCCGCCACCCCGACCCTCCCGGCGGGCTGCCAGTACCAGCGCGACGTCAAGATGCCGGTGCACAACACCGACTCGGCGATCACGCTGGTCAAGGGCGGATCGTCGAAGGAGGTGTCCTTCTCCTTCCAGAACACCAGCAAGGCCACGCTGACGGACTTCCGGCTCAACGTCCTGCTGGACGGCGTCAAGGGCATCTGGCTGCCCAAGGCCCTCACCAAGGTCCAGAACGGCGCCTGGACCCCGCTGCCCCCGGCCACCACCGACCACGGCTCGGTCTCCCTCGGCTCCTTCCAGGTCAAGCCGAACGAGATGATCACCGTGTCGGTCCAGCTCTCCGCCATTGGCCGCTACAGCCCGAACTACAGCCTCACCGTCTCCGGCGGCTCCGAGGTGCTGCCGTGGGACGCCGGCCCGGAGCACGTCAAGTACGCCTGCAACCGGCTGGTCGGCTCGTCCACGACCGGGATCACCGTCGTCGACCCGGCCCCGAGCACCTCGGCCACGGCGACGGGCACCTCCTCCCCGACCGTCCCGTCGACCGCCACCGCGACGCCCACCACGAGCGCCTCGCCGACCGCCTCGGTTTCGACCTCCGCCTCGCCCTCCGCGGGCCGGCCGGCCGGCACCACCGGGGGCACCGGCTCGACCGGCGGTGGCCCGACCGGCACCAGCCTCGCCACCACCGGCGCGGGCTCCAGCACCGTGCCGCTCGCCGTCACCGGTGGCATGGCGATAGCCCTCGGCGCCGGCGCCGTCGTCGTCGCCCGCCGCCGCAAGGCCGCCGCGACCCGCGGCTGATCCGGCACCACCCGTCGACGTCCCGTCCGCCGCGCTACCGCAGCGGGCGGGACGTCGCCTTCTCCGGGCACCGCCGAGGGCCGTCCCGCTTCAGGACGCCCGGCGCAGCAGCGCGCCGTCCTGCCACTTGAGGATCTTGTCGAAGCTGACGATCGCCCCCCGCAGCGGATGGTTGCGGAGCTGGACGTGGTCGGTGAGGGCGTGGATGAGGAAGAGGCCCCGGCCGGACTCCGCGGTGAGGTCGGGCAGGGCGTCCAGGTCCACCGGCCGGAAGGTGGGCACCGGGTCGGCGGCGGGCGGGAGGACGTGGGTGTCGTACGGGCGCCCGTCGCGGCGCGGGCGGTGGGTGGTGAGCAGCGGCCCGGGGACGGTGGCGCGGCCGCGCCGGGCGCGGCGGCGGGGCTGCGCCCGGCCCGCCGGTCGGGCGGGCGGCGCCGCGGGGGCGGCGGCAGGGGCCGGACGGCGGGCCGGGCGGTCGGGACCGGGCAGGCCGGGGCCGGAGTCGGTCACCTCGATCCGCAGCAGGTCGCCGCTGATCGACGCGGTGACCTGGTAGCCGTCGTCGGTCCGCCCGCAGGCACCGTGCTCGACCGCGTTGGCGCAGGCCTCGCTGAGGGCGACGCCGAGATCGTGGGCGATCTGCGGATCGACGCCCGCGGTCGCCATCGCGCCGAGCAGTATGCGGCGCGCGAGCGGCACGCTGGCCGGGTCGCGCTTGAGGTGCAGAGTCCACCAGATGTCCACGGGAGGTCCCTCCTGGCTGCGGCTCCACATATAACGAGGTATCTCCGGGTGGTGCGGAGGTGAACCGTGCCGAGGGCCCGCTACCGCCCGTTCGGCGGATGGACGGGGGGACGGGCATGTGCCGAGCAGCGCACACCGGGGGCCGTGCGCGGGGCCGAACGGGGCATTCGTAGGGATTTCCCACCCTGCCGATCCGGTGGGTGTGGGCGATGAGATGATGTCCCGGCCATGAATGCCCCAGCCGCCGCCCCGCACCCGGGCGCCCCCGTACCGGACGCGCCGGTGGGGGCCGCCGCCTGGGACCTGCGGCTTGCCCGGGCGGTTCCGTTCGCCCTGGTGTGCACGCTGATCGCGGCCGCCGGGCATGCGTTCGCGGCCGGCGGCGAGGTCGCCCTGCCCACGCTCGCGGCCGGGTTCGCGGCCGTGCTGGTGCTCGCCACCGCCCTCGGCGGGCGGGAGCGCTCGCTCGGCGCGATCGCCGGGGCGCTGGGCGCGGGCCAGTTCGGGCTGCACCTCCTCTTCCACTCCTACGGCGGCCACGGGGGGTCCGGGCTCTCCGGCGCGCACCACCACGGCGGCCCGCTGGGCTCCGGCCCGCTGACGCTGCCGCAGGTGGCCAGCCGGCTGGTCTGCAACGAGTCCCGCCCGGGCACCCTGATCGGTCTGCCCGGGAGTCCGACCGCCGAGCAGGTGGTGGCCGGCGCGGGTCTGGACCCGCAGGCGTACGCGGCCGCGCCCTGGTGGCAGGGCGGCGTGCTCGGGATGACGCCGGCGATGCTGGCGGCCCACCTCGGCGCGGCGCTGCTGGCCGGCTGGTGGCTGCGGCGCGGCGAGGCGGCGCTCTGGCGGCTGGTGCGGATCACCGCCTCGGCCGCGCGGACCCGGGCGGCGGAGCCGCTGCGGACGGCGTGCGCGCTGGCCGCGGTGCTGCTGCGCGGCCTGCTCGGTCTGCCCGGCGGGCCGGTCCGCCGGGCCGGTGGCCGCGGCGGGGACGACCCGCTGCCGGCCGGTGCCGTGCTGCGGCACAGCGTGGTGCGGCGCGGGCCGCCGCTCGGGGCCCTCGCGTACTGACCTGCCCCTCCGTGTCCCCGGTGTCCCCCCACCGGTAGCGGTCCGGCGGCGGTCGGGAGTACGCGGCGCCGTGCCGTACCCGCCCGATCCGTGCGGTCCTGCGGCCTCCCCCACCTCTTCCCCCGCCGCGCGGCCCCGCCGAGGCACGGACCTCTCCGTGCCCGGGAGCGGGCCTGCCGAGCCTCCGAACGGAGACACGAACCCCATGCGTTCCCTTCCCGCCCGTCGTACCGCCGCCGTCGCCCTCGCCGCCGCCGCCTCGGTGGTGGCCCTCGCCGGTCCCGCCTTCGCCCACGTCACCGTGAACCCGGGCAGCGCCGAGCAGGGCGGCTACACCGCCGTCGACTTCCGGGTCCCGAACGAGAACGACGCCGCCGGCACCGTGAAGCTGGAGGTCAACCTCCCGCTGGACCACCCGCTGGCCTCGGTCCGCACCCAGCCGCTGCCGGGCTGGACCTCCACCGTCGAGAAGGCCAAGCTGGACAAGCCGATCAAGGTCCACGGCAACGACGTCAACGAGGCCGTCTCCAAGATCACCTGGACCGCCGACGCCGGCGTGAAGGTCGCCCCCGGCCAGTTCCAGGAGTTCCGGGTCTCGCTCGGCCCGCTGCCGACCGACGCCGACGCGCTGGTCTTCAAGGCCCTGCAGACCTACGACAACGGCGACGTCGTCCGCTGGATCGACGAGGCGAAGGCCGGCCAGCCGGAGCCGGCCAAGCCCGCCCCGGTGCTGAAGCTGACCAAGGCCACCTCGGCCGACGGCCACGGCGCGAACGCCTCCGCGACCGCCTCCGCCACCCCGGCGGCCACCGCCGACGGCCACGGCAGCGGGCACGGCGACGCGGCCAAGAACGACGCCGCCCCGGACGACAAGGCGAGCGACTCCACCGCCCGGGTGCTCGGCGTGGTCGGCATCGTGGTCGGTGTGATCGGCACCGCCGTCGGTGCCCTCGGCCTGCGCCGCCGGAACAGCGGCTCGGCCTCCTGACCCCAGCACCGGCGGGGCC
>NZ_LGDO01000048.1:0-25064 GCF_001279805.1 Streptomyces sp. XY431 | reverse complement strand
TGTTCATCCGTCAGGTCAGACGGGTACCCGCCCCCACTACTACTCACACGAGACTCAACGATCACCTGAGCCACTGGGCACCGCAGATCTCAAACGCGGCCTGAAGGGGCTTCAGGTCGTCGAGGGGCGCAGAGGGGTCCCGGAGATTCGGCACCCGTAGCCCTCGACCAGGGATCCGGAGCGACCCAGGTGACCGTCGGCAAGGCTGATCACGCCGCCGCCCTCCACGTCGATGCGGGTGAAGTCGATCAGCACGGTGGCATCGCCGGCGGCCTTGACCACAGGGCCGAGCCCGGTCCTGTTCCGAGCACCCCAGCTCGTCCTGGCTGAGGACCGACATGTCCGGGCGGTGGCTGCGTTCGCGTTCCGCTCGCTCCTCGTCGCAGCATTCGGCGAACGAGGCGCGGCGGCCATGTTGCCGCGGTGAGCATTCGGTCGGCGGGCGTTGAGACGGCCCCGACGCAGATCACTGCAGGAGCGGCCCTCCTGCGGCCTCCCCGACCTCGCCGCCGCCGTGCGGGCCCCAGGAGAACGCGCTGCCTCCTCGACGTGAGCGCGGCATTCGAGCCCCGTCGTCGATCACCAGCCGAACCGGCCTCATGTCCGCGCACTTATAAACATCCGACCTCTGGCAGTCTGACGCAGCGTCATAAGCACTGTCCAAGAGGGGTATCGCGAGTCCGCAGCTCGACAATTCGAGCAGCTGATGCTGTCGATAATTGTTGACTTGTGCGCGAAAGCGTTCCATATTGAGCATCATTGAACTTCGCACCCCCCGGCGCCAGATGGGCCGCCGGGTCCTCCAGTCGCGCCCTTGGAGCGTTACGTGCGCAGGCCTCCTATCAATTTCCGCAGCGTGTTAACCATGCTCGCAACCCCGGCGGTCGCTCTCGCCGCCACCTTCACCGCGATCCCGAGTTCGCCCGCGGTCACCGCTCCAACGCAACGGATCACCATCGACGGCGCGTCAAACGGGCGTGTCTTCGACGGAGTTGGCGCAATCAGTGGCGGCGGGGCCACCTCCCGGCTCCTGGTCGACTACCCCGAGCCGCAGCGCACTCAGGTGCTGGACTACCTGTTCAAGCCCGGCTACGGAGCTTCGCTGCAGATGCTGAAGGTGGAGATCGGCGGCGACGCGAACTCCTCCGACGGACCCGAACCGAGCCACATGCGCACCCCCACCGAGGTCGACTGCAACCGCGGCTACGAGTGGTGGCTGATGGAGCAGGCCAAGGCACGCAACCCCGACATCGCGTTCTACGGCCTGGAGTGGGCAGCGCCGGGCTGGCTGAACGGCGGCAGCTGGTCCCAGGACAACATCACCTACCTCAAGTCCTGGCTGGGCTGCGCACAGAGCCACGGACTGAACGTCGGCTACCTGGGCGGCTGGAACGAGAACGGCTACGACAAGGCCTGGTTCGAGAACCTGCGCACCGCCCTGGACACCAGCGGCCACGCCGACACCCTGTTGGTGGCCTCCGACAGCAACGACCCGAACTGGACGATCGCCTCGGGCCTGGCCACGGGCAGCGCCTTCAACCGGGCGGTCGCGGTCGTGGGCCTGCACGGCGTGTGTTGGAACTCGACCCCGGTGTACACCGCCTGCCCGGGCAGCAGCACCGCGACCGCGTTGGGCAAGCCGCTGTGGGTGGCCGAGGACGACAACGACAGCGACGGCGCCAACCCGCCGGCGCTGGCCCGCAACCTCAACCGCCAGTACATCGACGCCAGAATCACGTCGGACATCAAGTGGGCGCTGGTCGGCTCCTGGCCCTCGAACCTTCCGTTCGCCGGGGCCGGCCTGATGGCCGCTGACCAGCCCTGGTCGGGCAACTACACCGTGGGCCGCGACATCTGGGTGATGGCACACACCGCACAGTTCGCCAAGCCTGGCTGGCGCTACCTGGACACGGCCAGCGGCTACCTGTCCGGCACCGGGACCAACGGCGACCGGCACAGCGGGAGTTACGTCACCCTGAGGTCCGGCCAGGACTACAGCACGGTCATCGGGACCACCGACGCCTCGGCCGCGAAGACGATCGCGCTCAGCGTCGCCGGCGGGCTGTCCACCGGGCCGGTGCACGTGTGGGACACCGACATGAACGCCACCGACCCCGCTCGGTGGTTCGTCCACACCCAGGACATCGTGCCGCGAAACGGCGGCTACTCGCTGACCGTGCAGCCCGGCCACCTCTACACCGTGACCACCACCACCGGTCAGGGCAAGGGCACTGCTGTCGCGCCGCCCGCGAAGAGCTTCCCGCTGCCGTACCAGGCCGACCTGATCGGATACCCGGCCCGGGCCGCCGCCCGGTACTTCCACGACTGGGCCGGGGCCTTCGAGACCGCGCCCTGCCCGGCGGCCACCGACACCCCGATGTGCCTGCGCCAGGTGATCACGGCGCCCGCCCACCCCTGGCACACCGACATGAACTACACCCCCGCCACCCTGCTGGGCGACCCGTCGTGGAGCAACTACCAGGTCTCCACCGACGTGCTGTTGGAGGAGGCGGGCAGCTCCGCCGAGCTGCTGGGCCGGATCGACCACGTCGACCACGACCGTTCCGCCTACCACCTGAGGATCGACGACGGCGGTTCCTGGCGACTGTCCAGCGAGGACCGCTCGGGGACCGACACCGTCCTGGCCGCCGGCAGCTACCCCGCCGCGGGCGCCGGGACCTGGCACAACGTCTCGCTGGCGATGCAGGGCCAGTCGATCACCGCCTTCGTCGACCACGTCCAGGTCGCCTCGCTCACCCACGCCGGCCATGCGATCGGCCAGAGCGGACTGGCCGTCGGCGGCTTCCAGCACGCCGACTTCACCCACTTCGGCGTGACCCCGCTCGCCGGACCCGCCACCACGCCCCTCACCAACACCAGCAGCGGCAAGTGCCTCGACGTCAGCGGCAGCTCGACCGCCGACGGCGCGCAGGTCCTGCAGTGGACCTGCGGCAGCGGCAAGGCCAACCAGGAGTGGACGCTCGTCCCGCCGGCCGGCGGCGCAACGATGCAGCTGGTGTCCGCCAACAGCGGCAAGTGCCTCGACGTCAGCGGCAGTTCGACCGCCGACGGGGCCCTCGCCGTCCAGTGGACCTGCACCACAGGCCGGACCAGCCAGCAGTGGACCACGACCCCGTAGTACGGCACCCGCCGTCCTGATGCCGACCGGTCTCGCGTAGACGCCCAGGACAAGATGCCGCGACCGTCACCGCCAACCCGGGCGTGAAGCAATGGGTGGTCTGGGGCTGCAACGACGAGAACGTCCAGGGCGAACGCGCCGTCGGCCTCTCCGCCTGACCCGCCGCCCTCGGGCCCCGAGCCGCGCCGCCCCCGAGAGCCCGAACCGCGCCGTACGAAAGCGCGCGCTGCCGCGACCGCACACACCCACGACCCTCGGACGGTCCGTCCGAGCCGCACGGATCCCCCACCACCCCACGAGGAGCTGGAATGACCTGGCGATCACGCCCACCCACCACCCTGCTCGCCGCCCTCACCCTGACGCTCGCCACACTCACCGGCGCGGCCGCGACCACCCCCGCGCAGGCCGCCGCCTCGACGACGATCACCATCGACGGCACCAAGCCGGGGCGGGTCTTCGACGGCATCGGAGCGATCTCCGGCGGCGGCGGCAACTCCCGACTGCTGGCGGACTACCCCGAACCGCAGCGCAGCCAGGTGCTGGACTACCTGTTCAAGCCCGGCTACGGCGCCTCGCTCCAGATCCTCAAGGTGGAGATCGGCGGGGACACCAACTCCACCGACGGCGCCGAGGCCAGCCACATGCACACCGCCGACACCGTGGACTGCAACCAGGGCTACGAGTGGACCATGATGGAGCAGGCCAAGGCCCGCAATCCCGACATCAAGCTGGCCGCGCTGTCCTGGGGCGCACCCGGCTGGGTCAACGACAACAGCACCACCAGCAACACCGTCTACACCCCGAAGATGCACGACTACCTGCTCTCGTGGCTCGGCTGCGCCCGGCAGCACCACCTCACCATCGACTACCTCGGCGGCTGGAACGAGCACGACGCCGACCCCCAGTGGTACGTGGGCCTGAAGAACAGGCTCGTCGCCGGCGGCTACGGCTCGGTGAAGGTCGTCGCGCCCGACCAGTTCGGCTACCGGGTCGTCGACCAGATGACCAACGACGCCGCCTTCCGCAACGCCGTCGACGTCGTCGGGGTGCACTACCCCTGCGGCTACAACAGCGACTTCAGCAACTGCAAGCCCGCCGCGGACTCCGCCTCGATCGACAAGGCCCAGACCCTCGGCAAGCCGATCTGGGCGAGCGAGAACGGCTCCGAGGACTACCAGACCGGTGCGAGCTCGGTGGCCCGCGGCGTCAATCGCGGATACATCGACTCCCGGTTCACCGCCTTCGTCAACTGGCCGGTCGTCGCCGCGCTCTACGGCAACCTCGAGTTCTCCACCGACGGCATGGCGCTCGCCAACCAGCCGTGGTCCGGCAACTACACCGTCGGCAAGACCGCCTGGGTCACCGCACAGACCACCCAGTTCACCAAGCCCGGCTGGCACTACATCGACACCGCCAGCAACTACCTCGGCAACAATCGCACCAACGGCAGCTACGCGACCCTGAAGTCGGCCGACAACAAGGCGTACTCCACCGTCATCGAGACCATGGACGCCACCGCGGCGCAGACCGTGAACTTCAGCGTCACCGGCGGCCTGCCCACCGGCCGGGTCCACGTATGGGCGACCAACGTGCGCTCCAACAGCAGCAGCGACTGGTTCGTCCAGCAGGCGGACCCGGCCGTCACCGGCGGCCGCTACTCCCTGACGCTGCAGCCCGGTTACGTCTACACCGTGACCACCACCACCGGCCAGGGCAAGGGCACCGCGGTCTCCCCGCCGGCCGGCTCGCTGTCGCTCCCGTACGCGGACACCTTCGAGACGCCCGCAGCGACCACCTCGCCGAAGTACTTCGCCGACATGAACGGCGCCTTCAAGGCGGTGGCCTGTGGCGGCGGCCGGACCGGGACCTGCCTGCGGCAGATGGCGCCCACCGTGCCGATGCGCTGGACCGACGAGCCGTTCAACTCCCCGTACACGATCATGGGTGAGCGCGGCTGGCAGAACTACACCGTGGCCTCGGACGTCATGTTCGAGCAGCCCGGGACGGTCGAACTGCTCGGCCGGATCGGCCAGCAGGGCCACAACAACAACGGCCTCAACGCCTACCACCTGCGGCTCTCCGACACCGGCACGTGGTCGATCCTCAAGAGCGACACCAGCTGGAACTTCACCACCCTCGCCACCGGGACCACCACGGCCCCCGGCCTGAACAGCTGGACCGGCCTCGCGTTCACCCTGCAGGGCTCGACCCTGATCGCGAGCGTCGGCGGTCAGGAGGTCGGCCGGGCCACCGACGCCTCGTTCTCCACCGGCCTGGCGGGCCTCGGCCTGGGCAGCGGAGGCTACCGGACCCAGCAGTTCGACAACTTCGCCCTCACCCCGGGCACAGCGACCCCGCTGCCCACCGGCCCCATCACCTCGGGGGCTGCCGCCGGCAAGTGCGTGGACGTCGACCAGGACTCCAGCCTGAACGGCGCCCGGGTCCAGCTGTGGGACTGCACCGGCGGCTCCTCCCAGGTCTGGACCCTCGACGGCGGCAACCTCACGCACAACGGCAAGTGCCTGGACGTCACCGGCCAGGCCACGGCCAACGGCTCACCCGTCGAGCTCTGGGACTGCAACGGCGGCGCCAACCAGCAGTGGTCGCCCCAGCCGGACGGCACCCTGAAGGGTCTCCAGTCCGGACGCTGCCTGGACGACCCCGCCTTCGACACCGCCAACGGCACCCGGCTCGATATCTGGGACTGCGACGGCGGCCCCAACCAGAAGTGGAACCTGCCCGCCTGACGCGCCCCTCCGCCGGCCCCGGCCGACCGCACCTCCGCGCGGTCGGCCGGGGCCGGTCCTGCTCCTCACCACCTCCGAGCAAGAGAAAGCGAGAACCTGCGGTGACGACGACACGAACCGTCCCGGCCCGCCGCCGACGGCCCCTGACCCGCGCGCTGGCGGCCCTTCCCCTGCTGCTCGCCGCGGTCACCGCGGCGACCCCGGCCGTGGCCGCGTCCCCGCCCGCGACCGCGGCGGCGGTTCCGGTCACTCCGGTGCTGACCCCGCCGATGGGTTGGAACAGCTGGAACAAGTTCGGCTGCAACATCAACGAGGCCCTGATCCGGGAGACCGCCGACGCATTGGTCGCCAACGGGCTGGACCGGGCCGGCTACCAGTACGTCAACCTCGACGACTGCTGGCTCGCCACCACCCGGGACACCAACGGAGACCTCCAGGGCGACCCGGTGCGCTTCCCGTCCGGGATCAAGGCGCTCGCCGACTACGTCCACGCCAAGGGCCTGAAGATCGGCATCTACGAGTCGGCCGGCACCGCCACCTGCATGGGCGCCTACCCGGGCAGCCTCGACCACGAGGCGGCCGACGCGCGGCAGTTCGCCGGCTGGGGCATCGACCTGCTGAAGTACGACAACTGCAACAGCGGCAACCGGCCCTACCTGGACCGCTTCAAAGCGATGGGCGACGCGCTGAAGGCGACCGGCCGACCGATCGTCTACATGCTGTGCAGCTGGGGCAAGGACGCCCCGTGGTCGACGTACGGCCCGGCTTCCGGCGGGACGTCCTGGCGCACCACCGAGGACATCGGCAACTTCTGGTCCAACGGCTCGCAGTCCACGCCGATGGGCGTCGTCGACATCCTGGACGCCCAGGCAGGGCTGGAGCCGTACTCCGGGCCGAACGCCTGGAACGACATGGACATGCTGGAAGTCGGCAACGGCGGTCTGACCGACACCGAGTCCCGCGCCCACTTCAGCCTCTGGTCACTGCTGAACAGCCCGCTGGTCCTCGGCAACGACCTGCGCACCCTCGACCCCGCCACCAAGGCGATCCTCACCAACCCCGAGGTCCTCGCGGTCGACCAGGACTGGGGCGGCTCCCAGGGCCGCCGGATACGCGACCTCGGCGGCGGCCTCCAGGTGTGGGCGAAGCCGATGTCCGACGGGTCGGTGACGGCCGTCCTGTTCAACCGCTCCGCCGCCACCGCGACCATCACCACCAGCGCCGCCGAGCTCGGCCTCGGCGGCTCCGACACGTACACCCTGCGCGACCTGTGGGCCGGCACCGACTCGACCAGCACCGGCGCCGTCTCGGCGAGCGTCCCCAGCCACGGCGTGGTGATGTACCGGATCCACCGGGCCGGCACGACCGCCGCCGCCCGCCCGGCCGGCACCTACCAGGTGAGCGACCTCACCTGGCTCGCGTCCGGCAACGGCTGGGGCCCGGTCGAGCGCGACCGCTCCAACGGAGAACAGGCCGCCGGGGACGGGCGCACCCTGAAGATCGGCTCCACCACGTACGCCAAGGGCCTCGGCACCCACGCCGACTCCGCCGTCCACCTGTGGCTCGGCGGCACCTGCAGCCAGTTCTCGGCCGATGTCGGCATCGACTCCGAGGTGCACGCCAACCACGGCAGCGTGCGGTTCGCCGTGTACGGCGACGGGCGGCTGCTCGGCTACAGCGCACTCAAGACCTATGGCCCCGCGACCCGCCTGACGGTCGCCACCGGCGGTGCCCTGACACTCGAACTTCGGGTCACCGACGACCGCGACGGCAACGCCTACGACCACGCCGACTGGGCGAACGCCCAGCTCACCTGCTGAGCGACGGCCCCCTGACAACCCGTCGTCGGCCGCCCGTTCGGCGGCCGACGACGGACCGCAGCGCATCGAGGCCAGCCGACCGTGATCCGCCCGCAGGCACCAGCCCGGTGAGCCGGCTGACGGCATCGACGCAGGGGTGGTCGGGCAGGCGCGACGCTGCTTACTGAAGGGCCGACAGGTCTCGATCACGGGCAGTAGCTGTGGCGGGGCGCTCGGCCTGGGGGCCACTTTGGGACCACACCTGATGAGCGCCGATGGTCCGAAACGGACAGCTGCCTGTTCAAGGGGTTCGGCTTCGAGCGCGGCGATGCGCTTTTCGGCGAAGCGGAGATTGGAGCGGGCGCCTTCGAGGCGTTCCTGCAGGGTGCGATGCTCGCGGGTGAGCTCCTGGACGCGCTGTTTGAGGGTGGTGTTCTCGCTGGTCAGGGACTGAAGGGACTCGCCGGGAACCATCTGGTCGAAGTCGCGGATCCGTGGCTGACCTGGCGCTATGCGTCGCGTAGGTGTCCGTGACGCTTCTCGGCTGCCGGTCCTCAACGCAGGACCGCCCGGGGTGGCAGCCCCGGGCGGTCCTGGTGCGGTGTTGTGCCGGCGCCGTGGCGCCTGCGGTCACACGCTGAATGGTTAGTCGATGAGCACAGCGCGCTCGATGACGACGTCGTCCTTCGGGACGTGCTTGAACTCAGCCACGGAGCCCGTGCTGACCTTTTCGACCGCGTCCACAGCCTCTTGCCCCTCGATCACCTGGCGCCCCGCCAAACGGCACCATCGCGCAGCGGAGGATGGTCACAGGACGCGCTTGTTGACGACCATGTGCCGTGAGAAGGGAGCGGTGTCGTTCCCCCACGAGATACTGGCGAAGACCTCTCCCCCGGGCGCGCCTTCGATCGACGGGGCGGCGTCGGAGGGCGAGGGGCCGCCGGTGCTGTGGTTCCAGCCCTGCCAGGTGTAGCCGCCGTCGGTGGAGCGGTTGGCCCGGGTGGCAGCCCGGGCCCACGCGGCGCGGCGATCGGGCTCTCGCCGTGGACCACCGTTGAAGATGCCTAGATGCAGTACCGGTGAACACCTGGGCATAGCTGAGGTTCACGCAGCGCAGGCCGCCCACCGGAACCTCGGACGGCCCGATCCGACGCCGGGTACGGCCCGGCCCCGCCTTCGGCGCCGCGTCACGAGGCCGGGGCGGCGTTGAGCTGCTCCTCGAGGGCCGCCAGCGTCCGGTAGCAGGACATCACCTGGGCGATGGAGGAGTTCGGCTCCCGGCCCTCGCGGATGGCGGCGACGAACTCGCGGTCCTGCAGTTCGATGCCGTCCATCGAGACGTCGACCCCGCTCACGTCGATCGGCTCGTCCTTGCCGGTGACCAGGTCGTCGTAGCGCGCCAGGTAGGTGCCGTCGTCGCCGATGTAGCGGAAGAACGTGCCGAGCGGCCCGTCGTTGTTGAACGAGAGCGACAGGGTGCAGATGGCCCCGTTCTGCGCGCGCAGCTGGATCGACATGTCCATCGCGATGCCGAGTTCGGGGTGGATCGGCCCCTGGATCGCGTTGGCCTGCACGATCGGCGATCCGGCCTGGTAGGCGAACAGGTCGACGGTGTGCGCGGCGTGGTGCCACAGCAGGTGGTCGGTCCAGGAGCGCTGCTGCCCGAGGGCGTTGAGGTTGGTGCGGCGGAAGAAGTAGGTCTGCACGTCCATCTGCTGGATCCGGAACCGCCCGGCCCGGATCCGCTGGTTGACCCACTGGTGGCTGGGGTTGAAGCGCCGGGTGTGCCCCACCATCGCGACGAGCCCGGTGCGCCGCTGCGCGGCCAGGCACGCCTCGGCGTCGGCGAGCGAGGCGGCCAGCGGGATCTCGACCTGGACGTGCTTGCCCGCCTCAAGGCAGGCCAGCGTCTGCGCGGCGTGCATCGGCGTGGGCGTGGCGAGGATGACGGCGTCGACGTCGTCCATCGCCAGCACCTCCTCCAGCGTCGCGACGCCTCGGCCCACGCCCTGCTCCTCGGCGAACTTCCAGGCGCTTTCGAGGGAACTGCTCACGACAGCGGTCACCTCGACGCCCTTGATCCGCCTGAGCGCGGCCGCGTGCTTGGCTCCGAAGGCGCCGCCTCCGGCGAGGGCGATCCGGACGGTCCGGTCGTCGGTCATGTCACTCCTTCACGGTGGGCGCTTCCGCCCGCGGGTGGTTCTCCAGGATCAGGTGTCCGACGGCGGTGTTGGACGCCGGCACGTGGTAGAAGCGGTGCTTGACCTCGATCTCACCACTTCCGTCGTTGTCGCTCATCGCGCCGCGGGCGATCAGCCACATGACCAGCTCGATGCCCTCCGAGCCCGCCTCCTCGACGTACTCCAGGTGCGGTACCCGCGCCAGGCCGGCCGGGTCCTCGACCAGTCGGTCCAGGAAGGCGTTGTCCCACGCGCGATTGATGAGGCCGGCCCGGGGGCCCTGCAACTGGTGGCTCATGCCGCCGGTGCCCCACACCTGGACCTTCAGCGGCCTGTCGTAGGACTCTATGGCCCTGCGCAGCGCCTGGCCGAGCCGGAAGCACCTGGCGCCCGAGGGCACGGGGTACTGCACCACGTTGACGTGGAACGGGATCACCTTGCACGGCCACGTCTCGACGTCCCCGAACATCAGTGACAGCGGGACGGTCAGGCCGTGGTCGACGCTCATCTCGTTGACGAGGGTGAGGTCGAAGTCGTCCCTGATGAGCGAGTGCGCGATGTGCGCGGCCAGGTCGGGGTGGCCTTCGATGCCCGGGACGGGCCGGGGCCCGTAGCCCTCGTCGGCGGTGGGGTAGACCGCGCCGGTGCCGAGCGCGAAGGTCGGGATCACCGACAGGTCGAACGTGGTGGCGTGGTCGTTGTAGACCAGGACCACCACGTCGGGGAGGTTCTCCTCCACCCACCGCTTGGAGTACTCGTAGCCGCCGAAGACGGGCTGCCAGTAGGGCTCGTCGGTCTTGTGGTGGTCCATCGCCGCGCCGATCGCCGGTACGTGCGAGGTGAAGACGGCGCCGGTGATCGTGGCGTGCTCGGCCGGCGGCGTGCGGTCGGCGTGCGCCGCTTCGAGGACGGCGTGGTCGATCCGGTTCCCCTCGACGGAGCGGCCGCCGCGGAGCATCATGTCGCGGTACTCCTGCTCGGTCATGCCGGTCATCGAGCCGGCCATCTGCTGGAAGGAAAGTCCCAGCGTGGCGCCCCACTTGGCGAGGAAGTAGATGTTGCCGCCCTCGCGCATCGCGGCGTTGAGGTCGCGGTCGAGCAGCGCCTGCTTCTGCTCCTCCCGCAGCGGCCATGCGTCGAGGTAGCCGCGCTCGTCGGCGAGGTAGTGCTCGCGGTTCTCCGCCGTCATCAGCGACATGCAGAACTGGTTGAGGTGGTAGCCCCTGGCGGACTGTTCGGCGTCGAAGACGGTCGTGCCCGGGACCAGTTGGTAGGTCTTGTCCAGCGACATGGTGGGGCTCCGATCGGGTGATGGGTCAGTCGGCGTCGGGCCAGTACAGGCGCATCGGGTTGTCGACGAGGAGTTTGTGGCGCAGCTCCGGCGTCGGCGCGATGTGCGGGACGAAGTCGACGAGCAGGCCGTCGTCGGGCATGTGGCCGGTGAGGTTCGGGTGCGGCCAGTCGGTGCCCCACAGCACCCGGTCGGGGAACTCCTCGACCACGCGCCGGGCGAACGGGACGACGTCGCGGTAGGCCGTCCGTTCCCCGTCGAGGGCCGGCGGGCCGCTCACCGACAGCCGCTCCGGGCAGGTGACCTTGCACCAGATGTCGGGCCGGGCGCGCATGAAGTCCAGGAACGCCACGAACTCCGGGCCGTGCGGGTCCTTGGCGACATCGGGCCGGCCCATGTGGTCGACGACCAGCGGCACCGGGATCGAGAGGAGGAACTCGCGCAGGTCGGCGAGGTCGGCCGCCTCGAAGTAGACGACGACGTGCCAGCCGTACGGTCCGATCCGTTCGACGACGTCCCACAGGTCCTGCTGCGGCGCCGCGTCGACGAGCCGCTTGACGAAGTTGAACCGCACGCCGCGCACGCCGGCCTCGTGCAGTTCCCGCACCTGTGTGTCCTCGATCCCGGGACGTACCGTCGCGACACCGCGGGCCAGGCCCCCCGACGCTCGCAGGGCGTCAACCATGGCGCTGTTGTCGGCGCCGTGGCAGGTCGCCTGGACCACGATGTTGCGGGCGAAGCCCAGGTGGTCTCGCAGTTCGAAGAGCTGGTCCTTGGACGCCTCGCACGGGGTGTACTTGCGCTCGGGGGCGAACGGGAACTCCGCGCCCGGTCCGAAGACGTGGCAGTGGGCGTCGACGGCGCCCTCGGGCAGCCGGAACGTCGGGCGGCTCGGACCGGCGTACCAGTCCAGCCAGCCGGGGGTCTTCTCGAAGGTCGTCGCCATGCTCAGTCCTCGTACCGCAGTCCGAGCGCGCCCAGCGGGCCGCGCATGCCGTAGATGTCCAGGCCGAGTTCGCCCGCGCGGAACCTCGCGCGCTTGCCCGCCTCGGCCGCCTCGCGCCCGGCCGAGGCCGCGGCGACCTCGGCGGCCCGCTCGCGCGGCACGACGACGACGCCGTCGCCGTCCGCGACGACGACATCGCCGGGCCGGACCAGGGAGTTGGCGCAGACTACCGGCACGTTGACCGAGCCGAGGGTGGCCTTGACCGTGCCCTTGGCGTGGACCGCCCGTGCGAACACCGGGAAGTCCATCTCCTCGAGTTCGGCCACGTCACGCACGCCGCCGTCGATGACCAGGCCCCGGCATCCCCGGGCGCGGAAGGAGGTGGCGAGCAGTTCGCCGAAGAATCCGTCCTCGCTCTCGGTCGTGCAGGCGGCGACCACGACGTCGCCCTCCCGGACCTGCTCGGCGGCGACGTGCAGCATCCAGTTGTCGCCGGGTTGCAGCAGGACGGTCACCGCCGTGCCGCACAGCCTGGCCTTCGGGTAGGCCGGGCGCAGGTAGGGGCGCATCAGTCCGACCCGGCCCATGGCCTCGTGGATCGTCGCCACGCCGAACGTCGACAGCGCGGCGACCGCCTCGGGGGCGGCGCGGGTGATCGACGTGTGGACGACGCCGATTTCGGTGTGTTCCATGCGGTGGTTCTCCTGGGTTCAGCGGCCGGCTGCGGCGAGCCGGGCGGCGAGGCGGGGGTGGACGCGCAGGGCGTTGCCCGAGTAGACGGCGGCCCGCTCCTCGTCGGAGAGGTTCGGCGTGGCGTCGACGTACCGCTTCGTGTCGTCGAAGTGGTGGCCGGTGAGCGGGTCGATGTCGCGGACCGCGCCGATCATCTCGCTGGCGAAGAGGACCGACCGGCTGGGGACGACCCGGGTCAGCAGGTCGACGCCGGGCTGGTGGTAGACGCAGGTGTCGAAGAAGACGTTGTCCAGCAGCGTCTCGGGGTCCGGCTTGCCGAGCGCCATCGCCAGGCCGCGGAACCGCCCCCAGTGATAGGGCACCGCGCCGCCGCCGTGCGGGATCACGAACCGCAGCATCGGGAAGTCGGCGAACAGGTCGCCCTGGAGCAGTTGCATGAACGCCGTGGTGTCGGCGTTGAGGTAGTGGGCCCCGGTGGTGTGGAAGGCCGGGTTGCACGAGGTGCTGACGTGGATCATGGCCGGGATGTCGTACTCGGCCATCGCCTCGTAGACCGGGTACCAGCTGCGGTCGGTCAGCGGCGGAGCGGTCCACCTGCCGCCCGACGGGTCGAGGTTGAGGTTGATCGTCACCGCACCGAGCTCCTCGACCGCGCGGCGCAGCTCGGGCAGACAGGAGGCGGGGTCGACTCCGGGCGACTGCGGGAGCATCGCGCCCATCGCGAACCGGTCGGGGTAGAGCGTGCTGACGCGGTGGACCAGGTCGTTGCAGATTCGCGCCCACACCGAGGAGACCTCGAAGTCGCCGAGGTGATGGGCCATGAAGCTGGCCCGCGGGGAGAAGATGGTCAGGTCGCTGCCGCGCTCGTCCATGAGCCGCAGTTGGTTGCCCTCGATCGCCTGGCGCAGGTCGTCGTCGGTGATGGCCAGGGCGTCGGGATCGGGTGCGTCGCCGGCGGAGCCGGCCGCCGCCACCTGCCGGTCCCGCCACTGCGCCAACTGCGGCGGTGCGGTGGTGAAGTGGCCGTGACAGTCGATGATCATGCGTGCTCTCCTGGTGGGGTCCGGGTCAGTCCTGGACGGCGGCGGGCCAGCCGGTGTACTGCTCGGCGAGGAAGGTGCGGCCGGCCCGGGTGCCCACCGCGTTGTCGAGCTCGCCGAGCCGGCGCCGCAGGTCGAACGGCGTGTCTCCGGGCGCGGTGTGCAGCAGCCGGGTCATCCAGTACGAGAAGTTCTGTGCCCGCCAGACTCGTTGGAGGGCACGCGGCTGGTAGTCGTCCAGCGCGGCCGAGCCCTCGCCGCCGAGCGCACGCAGCAGCACGCCGGCGAGTACCTTCACGTCGTGCAGCGCCAGGTTCAGCCCGCGGGCGCCGGTCGGCGGCACGGTGTGCGCGGCGTCGCCCGCCAGCGCCATCGAGCCCCAGCGCATCGGCTCCTGAACGAACGAGCGGAACCGCAGCACCGTCTTCTCGATGATCGGCCCCTCCTTGAGCCGGAAGCCGTCCTCGCCGGCCACCCGGGCCTGGAGCGTCTCCCAGACGCGGTCGTCCGGCCAGGCGTCCGCGGACTCGTCGGGGGCGCACTGGAAGTACATCCGCTGCACGGTCGTGGTGCGCTGGCTGATCAGCGCGAACCCGTGCTCGGAGTGGGCGTAGACCAGCTCGGGCGCGCTCATCGGCGCCTCGGCCATGATGCCGAACCACGCGAAGGGGTACTCCTTGCCGTAGCGCACCCGCCGGTCCTCGGGCACCAGGTCGCGGCACATGCTGCGCGACCCGTCCGCACCGACCACGTACCGCGCTCGGACTTCGTGGCGCGTCCCGTCGGGCGCCGTCCAGCGGACCCGGGGAGCGTCGGTCGCGATGTCGAGGACCTCGGTGTCCCTGACACCGAAGTGGACCGTGCCGCCGTCGCGCTCCCGGGCGTCGGCAAGGTCGATGAACACGTCGGTCTGCGGGTAGAGCCACACCGACGCGCCGACCAGCTTCTTGAAGTCGACGCGGTACGGCCGCCCGCCGAACCGGAGCTCGACGCCGTCGTGCTCGTGACCGTCGAGCAGGATCCGCTCGGAGACGGTCTCGACCAGGTCCCGGGCCGCGTCGGCTTCGAGGATGCCGGCCCGGTGCGTCGCCTCGATCTCGTGCCGGGTTCGGGTGTCGATCACGATCGTCTCGACCCCGGCGCGCCCGAGCAGATGCGCCAGCATCAGGCCGGCTGGGCCGGCACCGACGACAGCGACTGGGGCCGAGGCAACGGTGTCGACGATGGCGTCGGCCATGGCATCTCCTGAGCGGGGGCGGGGTTTCGAACACCCCGAACGCTGGCATCCGCGCCCTCGCCCCGTCGCCCTCCTTTCCGCCAGGCGGAAGCCTCCCCGAATGTCAGGCCGCCGTCCGGGCCCGCCTGCCGAGCTCGTCGGAGATCCCCTGCACAGCCCTCAGCAGCGGCTCACGCAGTCCCCGCGCACGGCTCGCGCCGCGCGCCGCGATGACGATCCCCAAGGCCGCGCTCACCGGGCCGGCCCGGCCGATCCGCACCGGCGCGGCCACCGCGGCCGAGCGTTCCGAGAGCTGCCGGTCGCTGACAAAGAGCTGCTCGCGGCGGATCCGGTCCAACTGCGTCCGCAACGCCTTCGGGTCGGTGACGGTGTGCGGGGTCCAGGCCCGGAGCGGAGATTCGAGGACCTCCTCCTGTATCTCCCGGGGCGCGTGCGCCAGCAGCACCCGCCCCATCCCGGTGGAGCCGATGGGGAACCGGGACCCGACCATCGTGACCACCTCCACCGACCGATGCCCCGCGATCCGTTCGACGAAGACCAGCTCCGTGCCCTCGCGCACCGCGAGCTGGACGTTCTCATGGGTCGCCTCGTAGAGGTCCTGCATGAACGGCAGCGCCGCATCGCGCAGGATCTGGGTCCGGGGACACCCCGAGGCGATCTCCCACAGGCGCAGCCCGATGTGCCACGACCCGTCCTCCGCGCGCTCGAGCGCTCCCCATCCCGCCAGCTCCGTGACCACTCGGTGCGCGGTGCTCAAGGCCAAGCCCGTACGCTGAGCGATCTCCGACAGTGTCTGCGACGGGTGCTCACGGTCGAAGGCCGAGAGGACCTCAAGGACCTTTCCGGCCGCCGTGCTCCGGGGTGTGCTCATCCGGCCAGTCTCGCAGACCGGCGTCGAGCCGCCGTGGCGCGCGCCGTACCGTCTGCCGGACCCAAGGAGGCGATGTGGACCGAGAGATCTCCGGGCTGTCCTCGATGGCGACACGGCCCGTCCTGGCGGACCTTTCCGAACACGTCCGGCAGGCCCACGGCATCCCGGTGCGCTTCGAATCCGCCGGCGGGGTCGAGGTCGCACGGCGGGTGCGCGAGGGTGCCGAGGCCGACCTGCTCGTCCTCGCCGAAGGAGCGCTGGCCGAGCTGGAGGAGGCAGGGCACCTCTTGAGGGGCACGGCGCGACCGCTGTGGATCTCCCAGGTCGTCGCGGCCGTGCCGGACGGAACGCCGGTTGCGGCGCTCGACTCGGAATCCGACCTGCGAGCCGCTCTCCTTTCCGCGACGAGGGTCGCGTACTCCACCGGCCCCAGCGGGGCGGCTCTCATCGAACTGATCACCCGGCTGGGGCTTGCCGACACGCTCTCGGACCGACTCGTCCAGGCACCGGCGGGGGTGCCTGCCGGCAGCCTGCTCTCGTCCGGCCGGGCCGACCTGGCCTTCCAGCAGCGCAGCGAGCTGACGGACCTGCCGGGCGTCGTCGTCGTCGGTCCGCTGCCGGGCGACACCGGGATCAACTCGGTCTTCAGCGGGGGTGTCCTGGCTTCGTCCGTCCACGCGGGCCGTGCCCGCGAGGTCCTCGACCTCCTCGGGTCCGACACGGCGTCGGAGATCGCGCGTGCCAGGGGCATGCGGGCGGTCGGGTACCAAGGCTGACACGACGCCCCGCAAGCAGCGTCCCGGGCCCAGCGGACGGTTGTCCGGCCGTCTTGAGTGGACGTTAAGTCCCTTTTCTCGGCTTGTGATCGCTCGTGTGTGTGAACGTTAGCCGTACTGGCGTGCCAGTCGTGGTTCGGGTGACGTTCTGCGGCACATGGACAGGCGGGCCTGTCCGAGCGACTTGTCGGACGAGCAGCGGGCGTTGATCGAGCCGATGATCACAGCCTGGAAGCAGGACCGGGTGGCGCGATCGGCAACCAGGGATCCAGGGTCCTGTGATCTGCGGGAGATAGTGAACGCGGTCTTCTGCCAGAACCGGACGGGCTGTCATTGGCGCTACCTGCCCCATGACCTGCCGTCCTGGTCGGCGGTGTTCTACTACTTCGGCCTGTGGCGCCAGTACGGGCTCGACCAGCGGGTCCAGGAACTCCTGCGCTGCCAAGTACGGGAGAGGGTCCGCCGATTGGAGGACCCGTCCCTCGTGATCATCGACACCCAGTCCGTCCGTGCGGCCGCCGGTGTTCCGAAGACCACGACGGGACTGGACGCGAACAAGAAGGTGTCGGGCCATAAGCGGGGACTGGCCGTCGACGTCATGGGGCTGATCATCGGTGTCGTAGTCCCGGCCGCCTCCAGATTGCCTGAACGACGCCGCCCTGGGTCCGCACCTGGAAAAGCCACGGCTACTGGAAGGGAAAATAAGTTCGATTATTATCAGCCGATCTAGCCAGCCACCGGATATTGGTCCGACAGGGCCGGGCGGCGCTTTGGTCTTGTTGCCACTGCGACAATGTCCTACATGCCCGGCATATTCATACTGCCGCTCCGATGCGCTTCTTTGCGCCGCACGGGAATCCAAGGCATCTCGGGACAAGGATGACCATAAGCAGCCGGGATACGCCAAACGTACGTCACAAGCTCTTGAGCGGCTGTGTGTATCGCGGTTCCCTTGGAGGCGTTCAGCCAGATGGCGACCACGGCCTGAGCACAGCGCCGAATTCAGAAACGTCGACAACGCCCCTGTGAGCATTAAAGGTGCGCAAGTCCGCCGTACTACAGCGGAGTTTTACAGAAATCTGCAGCTCAGCGGCTCGCGTCCAGTCGAAGCGCCGCTGTAGTACCTGGCGAGTGGCACGACCGCCCAAGAGTAGGCAAACTGCCATTTCCAGGTAGAACAGCAGAGTGACAGCGTCACTCACCAGTTTGCCGGATCAATCGACGACGATTGGCAGAAGACCGACACTCGCCAACGTCGTCGCGTCATGGGTCTGGGCACTATGCATGGAGACCCGCCACTTGACATCAACACCCAGTTGAAGGTGAGCAACGGCACCTCAGACCCGACGACCACCGATGGCAACCTCACTACCATCTACGAGGAGTGACCGTGGACAGTTGGAGCTGGTGGTTACTCACCACATTCGCAGCGGGCTCGGCCACCCTAGTGGTGGTCTGCTCGATTGCCTACCATCAGCTCACGAACGGTCCGCAGATCAAGATGGGCATCGAGGCGCTCACGGGTGTCAGCGCAGTGGTACAGGAACGGGTCGACCAGGAGGGTGGCCGGATCAAGATCAACGGTGAAATCTGGTCGGCCCGGGCATTTCACCCCAGCAGCGCGTACGAGCCGGGACAGCAGGTCGACGTAGTAGCGATCCAGGGCGCCACCGCCCTGGTCATCTAGTGCCGCATCAGGCAACCTTCGCCTCGGTGTGACATGTCGTCCGGCTACTGCGCCGGGCCGCTTCAAGCGGTCAGAATGATCACGTGGCTGAACGTGTGCAGGTCCGGGAAATCGATGAGGACGAGGGGCGACGGCTACTGCGGATTGTCCGCCGGGGCACCGGTTCGGTGGTGACCTGGCGGCGGGCCCAGATGGTGTTGCTCTCCGCCCAGCGCATGAACGTGGCGAAGATCGCCGAGGTGACGTTCACCAGCGTGGACCGCGTCCGGGACGTGATCCACAACTTCAACACGGACGGCTTCGACTCGCTCTACCCGAAGTACCGGGGCGGCCGGCCGAGGACCTTCGCGCTGCCCGAACGTCGCGAGATGAAGAAGATCGCCAAGTCCAAGCCGACCAGCGGCCTCATCCTGCGTCGTAACGCGGCCACCCACCTCGTCCAACGCGCCCGCGGCGGAAGCCTGCACGAAGCAGCCCAGTTCCTCGGCATCAAAGTCGGCGAGCACGGCGTCGGCTTCGGCACCAAGCTCGGCAAGTGGGCCCGCGCCCAGGACAACCTCCACGCCTTCGGCACCGCCCTGGACGCCATCGCCGCCGACCTCGAAGCCTCGCCCCGCACCGACTACCAGCACCGTCGCCGAAGCCTCACGAACTGGACACTGCCGCCCGCAACCTGGGACCGCACGCTCGCCCAGCTGCGGCGATGGCCCGGCAATCGGCTCATCACCGACGACCGGAAACGGCTCGCCGTCTCCGCCTACATCTGGGCCCGCGTCACCCAGGGCGAGTACTTCTTCTCCCCCTGTCCCTCCCACATCGCAGCCGACCCGGCCGCCAGCGATCTCTGGAAGTACCACCGCAGATTCACCTGCACCTGGCTCAGGCAAGCGGACGACCACCCGCACTACCGCGAGCTGAAGGTGCTACTCGACGATCATGCCGACCGACTCGCCAAAGCCATCGATTCCCAGCGCTGTCACCTGCACTGGTAGTTGGCCAAGGTGAACGTATCGCCAGAGGCCGGGAGCCGGCTTCCAGGGGCAGGTGGCCAGTTTGTTTGGGCCAGTCCTCCCCGAGCACGAGCGCAGCCGTCATCATCAGACTTCGCTCTACGCGCTGGGCTCCGTCGCCTTGTTGTGGATAGCCGCCTTGATCAAGCGCACTGGCACGGCCGGCCAGATCTTACCGACCGTGCCGGCTGGCCTGCCGGCCAGCCGACTGACGGTCCTGACAAGCTTCGCGGGGTCGTGGGGCTTGACGGCTCAGTCGGCCACGCCGGCCTTCTTGCCGCGCTCGACCTTCGCGCTGCCGCTCTCCACGGTCAGCATGACGACCGGCACGAACCTGTAGGCCGCCATCGTGCGGATCTCCTCCACCATCGCCAGGCCGTCCTCCTTGTTCGGCATGTTGATGTCGGAGACGATCAGGCTGATCGGCCCGGTCTCCTGCACTTTCCTGATGCCGTCCACGCCGTCCTCAGGCTCCACGGCGTCGTAGCTGTCAGGGCCTGGTTGTCGTGGACGTTGGCCTCGGAGATTGCGAGCGACAACGGGTCAGCACCCTTCGGCAGTGAGCGTGATATCGGAGGGATAGACAAGCCCATCCTCATGGTCGACCCTGATTGCAGCATCCGTGAATTTCAGGGTATAAGTGCCGCCCCCCTGGCACTGGTATGCTTCCCAGCGTTCATCCTTCCCGGAATCCGGGTCATATGCGACGGCGAAGCGGTCCGTCTGCTGGATGACCTTGCCGTCTTTGCTTAGCGTGTATTCGCCCGAAATACTCGCACAGGCCCGATTCTTCCAATAGAAGAGAACCTTCGCCGAGCAGCGGAGCTCCACCAGCACCACGGGATGGCCGTCCCTGACGGTCAGGCAGGGCTCGAAGTGTGCCCATGCATTCTTCGTGGCGTTGTATCGGTCCCTCGCGGAGCAGCTGCTGGGCGGCTCGGCGGCGGATGCGAATGGCGGCGCGATGGCGCCGGCCAGAGCCAGGGCAGTCGTGACAGACGCTAGAGACAAAAGGCGCGAAAGTGGGCTTTTCATAGTATTCCCAAAGACGTGAGCCGCGGTGCAGCGCGCGGGGGCGGAAGTTGGCACAAAGGTAGCCTCGAACGGTTGCGCAGCTTCAGAAGTTCGTCACCTGTCACCCGCACGGAGTATCTCCAGTCGCCCTGGGATAGCCTTGGCAGACGGTTCGGCATTCCTGTCTTTTGTCCTCAATGTTCACAAAGTGGCCTCCAGCGATAGCCCTTGAGGCACCAGTCCTGCCCAACAGGTCGGCGAGTAACCGTCCTCGTGAACCGCCCAACCCGAATGGCTATCTCGCCCGTGATACCGCTCCCATCGACTTTCGTCGCCACCGAAGCCAGATGGATCTGCAGCGGGGCGACCGGCGTACACGACGGCCGTCCAGCGGCCCGCTGTGCTGGGCCCCGGAACACCTTGGGGGTGACCGGGGACCAGGGCACGGCAGGCTGCGCCGGGTGGTGGTGTGGTGGTCAGGTGGTGCGGTAGGCGATGTGGAGGGTGTCGCCACTGCCTCCAGCCAGTGCGGGGCCGGACATGGTCGTGGTGTTCGCGATGCTGTGGGTGAAGCCGGACCAGGCGGTCCCGTTGAAGGAGCTGAGTTGGATCAACGAGTTGAGTCCGCGGATCGCGCAGTACAGGACCCCGTTTCGGACGGTCAGGGCCGGGGCGCTGTCGCTGACACCGTCTAGCTTCATGGGCGACGCGGCCCAGGTGGTGCCGTCGTGGACGGTGACGTAGATCTTGCCGTCCAGGCCAGCCGCGGCGAGGTAGAGCTTGCCCTGGTGCTCGGCGAGGGCCGGGGCCTTGGCGGTCTTGAAGCCGGGGACGGGAGCGAAAGCGGACCAGTTGGTGCCGTCGGACAGCCTGGCCACGTAGACCTGGGCGTCCTCGTGGCGGCCGCGGATCGCACAGTGAAGGACCCCGCCGCGTACGGCAAGGGCGGGGGCGGCCGAGGTGGTACCAGGCAGGACCCAGACGCTTCCCCAGGAGCTGCCGTTCAACGGAGCGACCCACACACAGCCCTCGAAGCCGGAGGTGGCGATGTGGAGCTTGCCCTGGTGCTCGACGAGGGCCGGGCTGGTGAGGGAGATGTGGTTGGGGACCTGGGTGTAGCCGCTCCAGGTGGTCCCGGTGAACTTGCCGATGTAGGTGTAGTCCTCCATGCCGCGCTGCGCGACGTAGAGCGTGCCGCCGGCGACCGCGAGAGCGGGCTCGGAGTCGGTCGCACCGGGGAGGCGGGTCGTCCCAGCGGGCGAGAGGACCTTGATGTCGCCGGGCGCGTCGCCAGGCGGCGGGTTGCCGGCCCAGTGGAGCTGGAGACGGTAGCGGCCCTCGACCCCGCCGTCGAACACCCAGCCGATCGAATCGTATCCACCGTCGGTCACCAGGTGCCGCAGCGCGGCCTGGTCGAAGACCAGGGTCCGTTCCTGCACCAGGTCGTCGGGGTTCTTGAACCACTCGATGAACTTGGCGATCAGATACGCGATCCCCGCCACCAGCGTCATGTAGTCCAGCATGTCGCCGTACTCGGGGATCACGATGCCGATGTTGGTCATGAGGTCGACGAAGGCCATCAACTCCTGACTGATGACGACCAGCTTCTCCCGCAGTTGGTCCATCCATGCCGCGCCGCCGTCGTCCTGCTCCCAGCAGGAGATGTTGCACACCAGGGAGGTGTCGACACGGCCGCTGTACAGCGGGACCGACATATTGAAGCCGTGCCATTCGTTCTTGTCGACGTTGGTGGTCACCGGGGACAGGAACTCCTGCCGGTTGCCGAAGGCGCCGACGGAGGACAGGCCCCAGTAGATCTCGTCGGAGAAGCCGCCGTCGTTGGACTCCTTCTCGCACAGGAAGGCGAACAGGTCCACCCGCGCGAAGATCGAGGCCAGCGTGCCCGGGTCCGCCGGCGGCGGCGCGGAGGACGTCACCACCGTGGCCCCGTACCCGTAGGCGGCCTGACCGGCGTTGAACTCCTCACTGTCGAACGTGCCCCCCTCCCCCGGAAGGGGACTGCTCAGGTCCACTGTGCTCACATTCGGCTGCGCGAGGACCTCCTCCCGCAGCGCGGGCAGGTCCTTGAGGAGATCGGCGCTCGTGTATCCCTCGGCGACAGTGCGGCCGGTGAGTGTGCCAGGCAGGACCGAGGCCGTGACGCCGGCCGCGTTCTCCTGGCGGAACAGGCGCCCGAACGCGTGGACCTCCTCCTCGTCCAGCAGCAGCCGCAACGGCCGTACCAGGGTCTCCTCCACATCCGTCAGCTCCAGGCCCGCCTCCAGGCGCGACGCGGCGTGCAGCATCACCCCGAACAGCAGGCCCGATCCCCGCGACGCGGGCGTGCGCTGCGCGGCCCGCGCCCCCAGCGGCTCGCCCCGCAACTGGCCCCGCAGCCGCTCCAGCCGTTCCGCCTGTGTCGTCCCGAACTCCACCGACTGCACGAACAACCCCCAAAGGGCTCGACGATCACGGCCAGGCACAGCAGCCGGCCGCGCACAGCGATCATCCCGGCAATGCAACCGTGAGCGATAGATTGTTTACGGACAGTTATCGCAGATGTGTGGCCGACCCTGCGGCGCCCCCGATAGCGGCGGCCAGTGGACGGGAAATCCCGGGCAGCGCCATGCGCCGCCCTCGCGGAACCCGCCCTCGCACAAGGCGGACCGGCCTCCCCTCTGGGGGCTGGGCCGCGAGCAAATCCGGGACCACAACGAGCCCCGGCCGCATCCGCCGCGCACGGCCTGCCACCTCCGGCGGCCATGCGGACGCCACCAGGTTTCGGGACCTGGCTCGGTTCGACCACCGCCCCTGCCCCCGCCCCCGTCCCCGCCGGTGAACCCTCGGTACCGGCCAGCGTACTCGGCCCACCAGCCGGCGCCCCGGGATACCGACCCGGTTCCGGGCGGCACGGGTTCACGGGAATCACCCCCGTGCCAGCGGTGCGTCATGGAAAGATCGCGGAGAGTGGCAACCGTGCCGCTGATGTGTGAGGAGTGAGCGCATGAGTGCCGACCAGGCCGAACCCGACATCACGGTCCCGGACTACAAGATCGACGACGTCATCCAGGCAGCCCGCACGGGCGCGGCCACCGCGCGGGAATCCGGGGCCACCGACATCACGCCCGTCGAGACCCTGCAGGAGGTGCCTGTCTCCGAGGTCCGGGCGGAAGACGTGGGGACGTTCAGTCTCCGCTACACCGGCCGCGTCCCGCAGCTGGTCGTCACCGGCGGAACGGTCGTGCCCTCCGTCATCACCGTCGTGGACGCCACCGGGGCCGTCCTCGCCGAGTACACCGCCAGGCCCGCCACCGAGCAGTTCCCCGCGGTCCGCACCAGCCGCCTCCTGCCCATCGACCAGAACCAGATCGTCGGCTGCGCCGGCCCCAGCTGCACCCCGATCACCCTGACCAGGTAGGCGACCGCCGCCCGGGGGCTGCTCGCGGTTCCCGGGCGAGCCGGCTGCTGATCCTGTGACTCTCCTGCCGGACGCGAAGCCGCAGGCGAAAGGATCAGCAGCGGCCTTCGTGTCTTCCGCTCGGAGCTGATGTCCTGCCGCACCGGAGCTGGCGGATCCCTGCTCGGCCTCTTGCGAGCTGGATGATGCTCAGCTCATGACCTCATTGGCGGCGGAAACGTGGCAACTGTCCCTCGGTCGCCGCGCCAGCTCCCTAGAGTGAGCATGTCCAGACCAGACGAAGCGAAGCTAAGGGGCCACCATGGCAATCCCGGCAATCCTCACCTATGCCGACCGCCCTGCGATCCAGGCAATGGGCAAGTCCGGATGGGAGGCCCTGCTGCGCACCCAGAGCCCCGGCATCTACCAGGACCCGTTCGGCGACGGCAGCTCGTACTACCACAAGACGGCCGACGGCCTCTCCATCGAATGGACCGTGCCGTCCCCCGAGAATCCGCGTTCACCGAAGGGCTACCTGTACTGGGATCAGACCCTCAACCACGCGATGTTCTACCACGAGGCGAACCGGGACTACCTCCTGGACGAGGACGCGCCCAGGTCCACGCCCGGACCGGTGTAGCCCGAAGTGTTGCCGGTAGCGCCCAGCCGCTGGGACACGGCAATGGGACGAACCCCTGTCTGACCGTTCAGTCGCAGTGGTGCTGATCCCGGCTCTGATCTACGCGGTGGTGTTCTCCGGCGCGATCGTGGAGATGTCTCTGCTGATCAGGGCCGAGGGCACCTTCCTCCTTCTTGTACGTCGGGGGTGGGTCGTGTCGCGGGTTGTCGGCGAGGTCTCCATGAGTCTTCGCCGTACGGACGGGAAGATCGACGAGGACCGGCCCTGGCCGTGCTGCCGGCCGGTGGAGACCATGAACTCCAGCCCCGGCCGTTGCCGCTGCCTGGCCCGCCGGGTGAACTTCCGCACCGGCTGCGAGTCCAGTACCGGCACCGACCCCAGATCCCGGACGGGCCAGACGACCTGGCTCCCGTCGAACAGCCAGGTCGTCGGCCACCGCCGGGTCCAGCCCTCGCCGAACACCAGCCGCCGACGGTGATCCCCACCGTCGGCGGACTTAGAGGAGCTAACACAAAGCGCGGACGCGCCGGTAGGTGATTACGCAGCAGGCGAGCTTGAGGAATGCCTCATGGATGTCGTCGCGTATGTCCCATCGGA
>NZ_LGDO01000047.1:0-90867 GCF_001279805.1 Streptomyces sp. XY431 | reverse complement strand
ACCGTGAACCGACCGGTCCGGTGGCACCGCCACCGAGGGCGCGCCGGTCGAACCCGGCCCCTCGCCCGCACCCTCGCCCGCCCCGCGTCCCGCCCCGTGTCCCGCCGCCTGCCCCGGCCGCTCGCCCGGTCGCTGCTGACCCTGGTCCTGCTCGTCTGCTCCGCCGCCCCGATGGCCGCCTGCGGTTCGGGCACCCCCGCCGGCACCACCCTGTCCGTCCTGGCCAGCGCCGAACTGACCGACCTGCGGCCGGTCCTGGACGAGCTGCGCCGCGACACCGGGATCACCCTCCAGCTGGAGTTCGGCGGCACCGTGAGCGCGAGCGACCTCCTCGGCTCCGGCCGGGCCGACCGGCACGACCTGGCCTGGCTCTCCTCCGACCGCTGGCTGCGGCTCAACCTCAAGGCCGCCGGCGGGACCGGTGCCCCGCTCTCCACCCGCACCATGATGTCGCCGCTGGTCCTCGGGGTGAAACGGAGCACCGCGGACCGCCTGTGGCCCGGCGGCGGCGAACGGCAGCCGTCCTGGGCCGACATCGCCGGGGCGGCCGAGCGCGGACAGCTGCGCTACGCCATGACCGACCCGAACGTCGCCCACAGCGGTCTCGCCGCCCTGGTCGCCGTGGCGACCGCCGGCGCCGGAACCGGTGAGGCGCTCCGCCCCGAGGACGTCGCCCAGGACCGGGTCCGCGGCTTCCTGGCGGGCCGGACCCTCGCCGCGGCGTCCACCCACGCCCTGGTCGACAACTACCTCGACCACCAGAACGACACCGATGCGGTGATCGCCTACGAGTCGGACCTGCTCGCCCTGGACGGGGACGGGCGGCTGCGCGAACCGCTGGACCTCGTCTACCCGCAGGACGGCATCGTGCTGTCCGACTACCCGCTGCTGCTGCTCGACCCGGCGAAGCGCACCGCCTACGACCGGGTGCTCGCCTGGCTGCTCGCACCCGCCGCGCAGAAGAAGATCATGCGGCTCACGCTGCGCCGCCCGGTCGACCCGACCGTCGCCCGGGACCCCAGGCTGGAGCGGCCGATCGGCAACGCCCTCTACTTCCCCGACCGACCCGAGGTCGTCCAGCGCCTCCTCGCCCAGTACGAGGCCGACACCCCGGCGACGGCCACCGGGCCGTCCCGGCCCCCGGCAGCCTCGCAGACCCCGGCACCCTCGCGGACCGAGGAACCCTCGCGGACCCCGACACCCTCGCGAACCCCGTGAAAGGAGACCCGTGACCATCCTCGACGAACACTCGTGGGGCGTTCTCCGGCTCGAACTCGCCGCCTGGCTGGTGGCGTTCGGCTGCCTGGTCGCGCTCCTCGCCATCGCCGGGCGGGAGTTGCGCCGCAACCGGCCGCCCGCCGGTGTGGACGTCACCACCAAGGCCTGCGTCCACCTGGACGACAAGGCCGTCATGGACATCTACCGCATGGGCCGCTACACCGCAGCCCTGACCCAGGAGGTCGAACAACGGATCACCCGCAACCTCCACATCGGCGGGGAGTTGCCGGGCACTTCGGTCGGCATCGGCACGGAGGCGGCGGAGGAGCGGATCAGCAGGTACGTGCGGAGCGATGCCCCGATCGACGTGATCGGCGTCATCATCAAGGCGCTCGACGACCGGGACGGCATCATCCACGCCAATCTGCTGACCGGCACCGTCCGGAAGAACCGCGCCCTGGCGCGGTCCCTGGACGCGATCGAGGAGTCCGGGCCGCGACCGCCCGGCGTCCGGCTCTCCGAGGCGGAGGCCTATGTGCTGCTCCGGGGGAAGTTCCAGGCCGTCGAGCCCGCACCCGGCGCCAGCGAGGGCGATCTGGTCTTCATGGCCCGGTACACCCTCCCCGGTGACCTCTCCCGGACGGGGCGGGTGCGGGTGACCTGCACCCGGCCGGGGCTGAGCGACTCCGAGACCGACGCGCGGACCCGCGCCGGGTACTGCCTGGGCACGGTCCACGGCTGGGACGCCGCCGAGGCGGTGCTGGACGTCCACGCGATCGCCGTTTTCCGCTGACCGCCCGGCCCGCCACCGTTCGGCCGGGCCGCTCACTCCGGGCGGGCGCCGACCGGGGCCTCCGGGCGGGGCCGGGCGGCGGCCGGGCCCTGCAAGCCCTGCGCGGCACCGCGCAGGAGCAGGGCGACCAGGACGGCGGCCAGGGCCAGGGCGGCGGAACCGCAGCGCAGGGCGAGCTGGATGCCGTCGGTGAAGGCCGCCTCGACGGCCGACCGGACCGGTCCGGGCAGCGCGGCGGTGCCCGCACCCGGCGCGGTGGCGGCGGTCAGGGCGTCGGGCGGGAGGCCGAGGCCGGACAGGGAGTCGGCCAGGCGGTGGGTCAGGACGGCACCGAGGACGGCGATGCCGAGCACGCCGCCCAGTTCGCGCAGGGTGTTGACGGTCGCCGAGGCGGTACCGATCCGCTCCGGGGCGACCCGCTGCAGGACGGCGATCGAGACCGGGGTGAAGGTCGTCCCCAGGCCCAGGCCGAGGACGAACAGCGTCCACAGGTACTCCGTGTAGTGGGCGTTCTCGCCGTAAAGGGACAGGCCGGCGAGACCGAACGCGCACAGGGCGATGCCCAGCACCAGCGGGAGCCGGGGCCCGTACCGGCCGGTCAGCCGCGCCGAGAGCGGGCCCGCGACGACGATCATGGCCGTCATCGGCAGCCCGGCCAGGCCGGCGGCCGTCGGGGACCAGTCCAGGACGCCCTGCATCAGCAGCGGCAGGAAGAACAGCGCGCCGAACATTCCGAAGCTCACCGCGAATCCGCCCAGCAGCGCGCCGCCGAGCACGCCGTCGCGGAACAGCCGGAGGTCGAGCATCGGCTCGGCGATCCGCAGTTCGAGCAGCAGGAACGCCGTCAGCAGCAGCACCGCGAGCGCCGCGGTGGTGAGCACCCGGCCGTCCGTCCAGCCCCGGTCCGGGCCCTCGACCAGGGTGTGGACGGCCGCGCCGAGGCCGAGCGCCGAGAGCACGAGGCCACCGAAGTCGATCCGCCGGGCCCGGCCCGGGACGACCGGGAGCACCCGGGCCGACAGGACGAGCGCGGCGATGCCGATCGGGACGTTGATCCAGAAGACGCTCGCCCAGCCGAAGGCCTCGACCATCGGGCCGCCGACCACCGGGCCGACCGAGAGACCGAGCGCGGAGACGCCGGACCACCGGCCGATGGCGCGGGTGCGTTCCCGTTCGTCGGTGAACACGTGCCGCAGGATGGCGAGGCTGCCGGGGGTGAGCAGCGCCGCGCCGACGCCCTGGAGCGTCCGGGCGGCGACCAGCGTCCCGACCGTTCCGGCCAGGGCCCCGGCGGCCGATCCCAGCGTGAACAGCGCCAGGCCGAGCCGGAAGACGGCGGTACGGCCGTACCGGTCGCCGAGC
Organism: Streptomyces sp. XY431; assembly: GCF_001279805.1. Lineage (NCBI taxonomy): Bacteria > Bacillati > Actinomycetota > Actinomycetes > Kitasatosporales > Streptomycetaceae > Streptomyces > Streptomyces sp. XY431. The sequence goes on along the minus strand of NZ_LGDO01000047.1, from coordinate 87,494 downwards.
GCGCCGCCGGTGAGCAGCAGCGCGGCGAAGACCAGGCTGTAACCCTCGGCGACCCACTGGAGGCCGGTGATGCCCGCGTCGAGGTCCTCGCCTATGCGCGGCAGCGCGTTGTTGACGATGACGTTGTCCAGCATGGACATGAACATGGTGGTGCACAGCGTCGCGAGCGCGAGCCGCTGGCGACGCCGGACGTCCGGCGCCCCGCTCTCCCCCATCGGGTGTTCCTCTCGATTGCTTCCAGGATCCCTAACGGCGTTAGGGGCGGGTTCGACGGGGGACAGCGTGCACCTAACGGTGTTAGATTGCAAGTGGAATTCCGGGGCCCTGAGCCCGAGGCCCGCGCCCCGCCCCGCCGTGCCCCGCCCCCGCCCCACCCCGCCCGACGAACAGCGAGGACCTCATGCCGGCCGACGAGGACGACGCCACTCAGCCCGGACTCACCCGCGACGCCCTCGCCCAGGCCGCCCTGCGGGTCCTGGAACGCGAGGGCCTGGCCGGCCTGTCGATGCGCAAGGTCGCCGCCGAGGTCGGGGTCAAGGCCGCCTCGCTGTACTGGCACGTCCGCAACAAGGAGGAACTGCTCGACCTGCTCAACGACGCGCTGATGGCCGACGCCGAGGCCCCGCCGCGCACCGGCGACTGGCGCACCCAGCTGCGCGGCTACTGCCGGCGCTACCGTGCCCACCTGCTGGGCAGGCGGGACGCGGCCAAGGTGGTGGCGGGCCGGCTCGCCCCGGGGCCCCATCTGCTGCGGCTGATGGAGGACCAGCTCGACCGGCTGCGGGAGGCCGGCTTCTCCCCCGCCGACAGCGCGATGATCTCCTACCTGCTCGGCGCGTACGTCCAGGGCTTCGTCCTCCAGGAGCAGTCCCCGATGGCGGCCGCCGAGACCGCCGGCGCCGGGCGGCGCGAGGTGGCCGACGCCGCCGCCGAGCGCTTCCGGGCGCTGCCCGCCGCGGAGTTCCCCAACCTCGTCGCGATGGCCGACGACCTCACCGGCCCCGACCTGGACGCCCGGTTCGACTTCGGCCTCGACCGCATCCTCGACGGACTCGCCGCGCTGCTGCCGCCCGACCGCCGCTGACCGTCCGGCCTCCCATCCCCCGGCCGGAACGGGCAGTGACGACCCATCAACGTTCCGCACACGGGGGGTGACAGGGCCGCCCCGGCGGCCGACACTGGGAGGAAGAAGCTCCCACGTCAATGGGTCGGCCGGTACCGGCCGGTACCGGCCGCCGAGAGGGCAGGCCGGCCATGAGTACGCCGTCCTCCAGACTCCCGATCGTCTACGTCCGGGGATACGCCGGTGGCACCCCCGGGATCGAGAAGGCCGTGACGGATCCGTTCTACGGATTCAACGAAGGCTCGACGCACATCCGCGTCGGGCGCCAGGACTCCCCCGTCTTCTACCAGTTCGAAAGTCCGTTAGTACGTCTGCTCACCGACGAGGGCTACCGCGTCTTCGTCGAGGGCGGCCAGGAGGCCTATCTGGCGAACCACCCCAAGGACATCCGCCCCGACAGCATCTGGATCCACCGTTTCTACGACCGCTGCTCCGGCACCTGGGGCGGCGAACCCGAGGCGTTCAGCCTGGAGCACGCCGCCGAGGACCTCCTCCGGCTGATCGAGGACCTCCAGGAGCGCACCGGGGCACCGCAAGTCCACCTGGTCGCCCACTCGATGGGCGGACTGATCTGCCGCTGCCTGCTCCAGAAGGTCATCCCCGAGCAGCGCCAGGGAAAGCGCGCCAGCGACTACGTGTCGAAACTGTTCACCTACGGAACGCCACACGGCGGCATCACCTTCGCCGTCGGCTTCGGCATTCCCGAGGCCCTGCGCGACACCTTCGCCCTGAACGGCTCCGATGTCTTCGGCCCCGACCGGATGTACCAGTACCTGACGCCGAACCCCGATCCGGACGGGCCGCCGGACGGCTGGCGGGCCGTCGACATGCCGGACGACGACGGCAGCGGGACGCCGCAGGAGGCCGCGGGCGGGTTCCCGCTCGACCGGGTCTTCTGCATGATCGGCACCGACTCCGGCGACTACGACGTCGCCCACGGCCTCTCGGCCTCGGCCGTCGGCCCGCGCAGCGACGGCCTGGTGCAGATCGAGAACGCCCAGGTCACCGGCGCCAACCGGGCGTTCACCCACCGCAGCCACAGCGGCCGGTACGGACTGGTCAACTCCGAGGAGGGGTACCAGAACCTGCGCCGCTTCCTGTTCGGCGACCTCAGGGCCCGCGCCGACCTGGTCGACGTGAAGCTGTCCGACCGCGACCCGGACGTCACCTGGCAGGCCGAGGTACGGCTCCAGGTCCGCGGGCTGCCGGTACTGCTGCACGAACGCGCGGCCCCGCACTGGTGCCCGATCCAGCTCTCCGACCCCACCTCGGCCACCCTCCAGGCCCGGGCCACCAGGGACGGCGCCGTCCAGCTGGCGACCACCTTCCTCTCCAGCAAGCTGCTCCCGCGCCGGGAGGACGCGGAGCGCGCGGCGGTGGACGCGGCGGTGGACGCGGCGCGGCCGGGTGCGAGCGAACCGGTGCGGTTCGCGCTCGACCTGCGGGTGCTCGGCCTCAAGGAGCACAACGGGTTCTTCGGCTTCGGCGACCACCTGGAGCAGACCGCCGACTTCGCGGACGCCCTGATCGTCGACGTGGACACCGACTCCCCGCGCCCGGCGGCCTGGGCGCACTGGAACTCCGAGGTGGACGGCGCGATCCGGGACCTCCACCCGACCGGCCCGCCGCTGCCGGACGAGGACCCGCGGGCCGATGCCTGGCTCGCCCACATCCCCCTGCCGGCCACCACCTACCCGACCCTCGGCCCCGACGCCCGGATCCGGCTCACGGTCGGCCCCTGGAGCTGACCCCCGGGGCCGACGCGACTCCGCCGGGCACCGCCCTGGCCGTGGCGCCGGCTCTGCCCCTGACCCGCGGCTCCAGCGCTGGCCCTGGCCCTGGCCGCAGCTCTAGCCGTGCCAGTCGGCCTCCGGGGGGTCGGTCCTGGGCTCGGCGCCGCAGTCGGTCCAGGCCGCGGCCGCCGGGCCGAGCCGGGGGTCGGCGCCGGGCTGCGGTCCGGTGCGCGATCCGGGCTCCGGAGGCGGCCCCTCGGCGACCAGCAGCACGCGGCGCAGCAGATCGGCGAGCTGGTGCCGCTCGGCCGGGGAGAGCACGCCGAGCAGGCGGTGCTCCTCCCGGCCGACCACGTCCAGCGCCTGTGCCCAGGCCAGCCGGCCCTGCTCGGTCAGTTCGACGTCGACCCGGCGACGGTCGTCACTGGAGGGCGTGCGGACGATGAATCCGCGCCGTTCGAGTGCTTCCAGACGCCCGGTCACCGAGGCGGGCGCCAGGCCGAGGTCACCGCGCAGCTCGGACGGGGTGGCCCGCCCGCCGCGGCCGGCCAGCCCGTGCAGGGTGTCGAACTCGTGCTTCTGCAGTCCGTAGTCGGCCACCCCCTGCTCACGGACCCGGCCGAGGTGCCGGGTGAGCTTGCTCATCCGGGTGACGGCGCCCTCGACGTCCGGGTCCAGGTGCGGCAGCACCGGCCGCCAGCGCTCGACGTGGCCGTCGGTCCAGTCGCGGGGCCGGTCGGCCGCCGTCCGGTGCGTCGCGGGTGTCATGCCCCCGAGTCTAGGCGGCCCCGGACCTGGGGTTTTTCGGTTCCCAATATTTCGTTGACGAAATTTCGGCACCGAAATACAGTGCTCCCGTGACTTCGACCCACCACCCGCACCCGCTGCGCCTGCCCGCCTTCCGGCTGCTCTTCCTCGGCCGGACGATCTCCACGCTGGGGGACGCCGTCGTCCCCGCCGCCCTCGCCATCGCCGTCACCCGGGCGACCGGCTCCTCCTCCGCGCTGGCCCTGGTCCTGGGCTGTGCGATGGTCCCGCGCCTGCTGCTGCTCCCCCTGGGTGGCGTCGTCGGGGACCGGGTCGACCCCCGGCTGGTCGCGCTCGTCACCGACCTGGTCCGGGCCGCCGCCCAGATCGCCGTCGGCCTCGAACTCCTCGGCGGCCGGCCCAGCCTGGCCGCCATCGCCGCCGCCGAGGCGGTGGGCGGCATCGCCTCGGCGTTCGCCATGCCGACCGCCAGTCCGCTGGTCGCGGCCGCCGTGGACGGGCCGCAGCGGATGCGCGCCAACGCCCTGCTGGCCTCGGCCGTCAACGGCGCCCGGCTCGGCGGCCCGGCCCTGGCCGGCGTCCTCGTCCTGACCGCGGGCCCCGGTTGGGCGTTCCTGCTGGACGGCGCCTCCTTCCTGGTCAGCGCGGCGCTGCTGACGCGGCTGAAGGTGCGCCACACCCCCGCCGAGCGCAGGTCGCTGCGCGCCGACCTGGTCCGGGGCTGGAGCGAGGTGCGCTCGCGCGACTGGTACTGGACCAGCCTGATCGGCCACGCCGTGTGGAACGGCGCCGCCGCCGTCCTGCTCACCCTCGGGCCGCTGATCGCCTCCCGACGGATGGGCGGGGAGGGCGTGTGGATCGCGATGACCCAGGCCGCCGCCTTCGGTATGCTGGCCGGTTCACTGCTCGCCGGCCGGTTCCGGCCCCGGCGCCCGCTGCTGGTCTCCACCCTCGGCCTCGCCCTGTACGCCCTGCCGCTGGTCGCCCTGGCAGTGACGGCGCCCGCACCGGTCACCGTCGCCTCGTACGCCCTGGCGATGACCGGGCTGGGCTTCCTCAACCCGGTCTGGCAGACCGTGGTGCAGCAGGAGTTCCCGCCCCAGGTGCTGGCCCGGGTCACCTCCTACGACTGGCTGCTGTCGCTCGCCGCCGCCCCGCTGGGCTACACGCTCGCACCACTGGCCGCCGACGCCTGGGGGAGCACCGGACCGCTGCTGGTCACGGCCGCCCTGGTCGCGCTGGCCTGCGGCGGAGCGGCCGTCGTCCCGGGCGTCCGCCGGGTCGGGCGGCAGGACAGTCCGGCCGACGACCTGACGGACCGCCGGCACTCCACAGGAAAGGGCCCGGGGGCGACCGCCCCCGATGCCACCGGGGCGTCCTCGCCGGCTCAGGAGGCCACGGTCGGGGCGGCTCGGCGGGACCCTACGATACGAACATGATCGCCTATGCCCCAGCGGCCTTCTTCTTCCTCCTCTGCGGAATCGGAGTCCTGCGCGACCGACGCAAGTTCAGCAACGCCGTACTGCTCGGCATCGGGGTCTCCCTGCTGGCCCTGGCGCTGATAGCGGAGGTGCGCCGGGCCCCGACCCTGGTGGCCGAGCTGACGGTGGCCGTCATCGCCCTTCTGCCGACCGTCGGCACGGTGGCCCTGGTCTGGTTCCTCCTCTCCAACGGGGTGACGATGATCCGCAAGGAGGGCCGGCGGCCGGCGAACCTGCTGTCGCTGCTCGCCGGCCTCGGCATCCTCGCGCTGATCGGTCTGCTCGGGGCGGCCGTTGTCACCGACTCCCCGCGGCTCGGCGTCCTCGCCGCCACCGCGCTCCTGGTGGTCGGCTACGTGTCCTTCCTCTTCGTCTGCTTCGTCGGCTACGCCTTCCTCTACCAGCGCCACCTGCCGCGCGGCGACGTGGACTTCGTGGTGGTGCTGGGCTCCGGGCTGATCGGCGGCGAGCGGGTGCCGCCACTGCTCGCCAGCCGGCTCGAACGCGGCCGCGCGCTCTACGAGAAGCAGGCGGCGCGGGGCAACCCGCCGGTGCTGATCACCTCGGGCGGCCAGGGTCCGGACGAGAAGCTGCCGGAGTCCCACGCCATGGCGGACTACCTGGTCGAGCGCGGCTTCCCCGCCGAGCACCTGGAGCGCGAGGACCGTTCCCGGACCACCGAGGAGAACCTGCTCTTCAGCAAGGAGATCATGGAGCGGGAGAAGCCCGACTACCGCTGTGTGGTCGTCACCAACAACTTCCACGCGTTCCGGGCCGCCCTGACGGCCCGCACCACCGGGGTCAACGGCCAGGTCTGCGGTTCCCCCACCGCCCGGTACTACTGGCCGAGCGCGACGATCCGCGAGTTCGCCGCCGTCTTCCTGTCCCACAAGCTGGTCAACTTCGGGATCTGCGGCTTCGTCGCCGTGTGCGGACTCGTCGCCGCGGCGCTGAGCCCCGGCGCCTGACCGCACCGCGGTGCCGGTGGTGCCGCCATGGCGGCACCACCCATGACCGGGCGTCGGGGGCCGGCCGCCCGCCACATGCCGACCCGGAGGCGGGCGCGGCACGCTGCACGGCAAGTTCCCGTACTCCCCCACCCGGAGTCCCCGATGGCCGTGTCCCCCACCGCTCCACCACCCGCCCGCCGGGTCCGCCAAGCGGGCCGCACCGGCCGCACCGGCCGCACCGCCCTCGCCGCCCTGCTCACCACGATGGCGCTCCTCCTCCCCACCGCCGCCTCGACGCCCGCGAACGCCGCACCCGCACCCGCACCCGCACCAGTGCCCGCGCCCACATCCGCGCTCACCGCCACAAGCGGCACCTTCCAGCAGGTCACCGGCTTCGGCAGCAACCCCGGCAAGCTCTCGATGTACACCTACGCCCCGGCCGGTCTGCCCAGCGGCGCGCCCCTGGTGATCGCCCTGCACGGCTGCACGCAGACCGCCGACGACTACTACCGGCACTCCGGCTGGCCCGAACTGGCCGACCGCTACGGCTTCGCCGTGGTCTTCCCGCAGACCGGCGCCGCCAACAACCCGCTCTCCTGCTTCCGCTGGTTCGACGCCGCACAGAACGCCCGGGGCGTCGGCGAAGCCGCCTCCGTACTGCAGATGGTCACCAGGGCCGGGGACCTGTTCGGCACGGACCGGAGCCGGGTGTTCGTCACCGGCCTGTCCGCCGGGGGCGGGATGGCCGCCGACCTGCTGGCCGACTATCCGGACGTGTTCGCCGGCGGGGCCGTCGACGCCGGTCCGCCCGCGCACTGCGCCGCCACCCTGGCCGCGGCCTCGTCCTGCCAGAACAACGACCAGCGGCTCACCCCCGCCCAGTGGGCGGAGAAGGTCCGCCGCGCCGACCCCGGCCACCCCGGGCCGTGGCCCCGGGTGGCGATCTGGCAGGGCACCGCGGACACCACCGTCCGACCGGTGAACGCCACCGAACTGCGCGACCAGTGGACGGAGGTGTGGGGTATCGGCCAGAACCCCTCGGGCACCCGCAGCCTGCCCGGCGGCACCACCGAGACCCGCTACGACGACGCCGGGGGACGGCCCGCCGTCGCGCTGTACTCGATCGCGGGCATGGGGCACGGACTGGCCGTCGCCCCGGGCTCGGGCACCGACCGGTGCGGGGCCACCGGCGCGTACTTCCTGGACGCGATCTGCTCCGGCTACCACACCGCGGTCTTCTGGGGCCTGGACAGGACCGGGCCGACGGTCCCCGGGCTGCCCGCGCCGAGCGGTCTGACCGCCACCGCGACCGGGGGCGACACCGTCGCGCTCGGCTGGCAGCCCGTCACCGGGGCCGTCTCCTACCGGGTCTTCCGGGACGGCGCCCCGGTCGGGGACCCGACCGGCACCGCTTGGACCGACGGCGGTCTGAGCGCCGGTACGGCCTACGGCTACGCGGTGGCCCCGGTCGCCGCCGACGGCACGACGGGCACCCGCTCCACCACCGTCACCGTCACCACGCCGGGCGGCCCGGCCCCGTGCTACACCACCGACAACTACCACCAGGTGGCGGCCGGGCGCGCGACACTGAGCGGCGGCCTGGTGTACGCACTCGGGTCCGGACAGGCGATGGGGCTGTGGAACACCTTCACCGTCCACACCCTGCGTCGGACCGGCCCCGACTACTACGTGCTCGCCGACGGCTCCTGCTGAGCGGGCCCACCCCGAGCGCCGCCAGTACACCCTGACCGGCACCTTGACGAAAGGTTGACCTGCTCACGGCAGAAAGTTGGGGGGGCTCGCTCCTATGGTCGGCCCATGCCTCCACTGCCCCCCGGACGGACCACCGCGCTGCCCGTGCTGCCCTACCGCAAGCCCACCCCCGGCCGCGACTACTGGGTGTTCGACGACGTCCTGCCGGACCCGGACGCCGTCCGCCGCCGCTGCCTCGAGCGCAACGACTGGACCGAGGGCTACCCCTACCGGCCGGAAGCCTGGCCCGGACTGCGCACCATGCCCGGCCTCGAACCCGAGGAGCTGGCCCGGGTGGAGGCGCTCGTCCGCAAGGCCACCGGAGCGTCACGGCTCTGGGTGCAGAGCACCCCGGGCGGCGGCACCCTGAACCACAACTGCATCCAACTGGTGGGCACCGCCGAGTCGGAGTCGCGTCCGCACACCGACTCCCGGGCGCTGTGCCGCTTCGCGGCCGTCCTCTACCTCAGCCCCGGCGCGCCGAAGGACGCCGGAACCGGCTTCTACCGCCAGCAGTTCCCCGGCGGCCGGCTCGGCGGCAACCTGGTCACCGCCCCCCACAACAACCTGGTCGAGGCGCTCGGCACCCGCCGCGTCCCGGCCGACGCCTTCACCGAGGACGTCCGTGTCCCCAACCGCTACAACCGCCTGCTCGTCTACCACGCCAACCTGATCCACAGCGCGACCTCGTACCACGGCCTGACCCTGGAGGAGCGGCGGATGACCGCCGTCTTCTTCTGGATGGCCTGACGCCCCGGCCGGAGGGCGGCCCCACCCGTGCCCCGGCAGCGGAACGCCGCCCCTCCCTCCCTTCGGGGAGCGAGGGGCGGCGTCCGTACTGCCGTGGGAATCCGCGGGGACCGCGCCGGACGGCTGCCGGTAGGACGAGAGCGAACCCCGCGACACCCGGTCCGTGACCCCCGGGCCTGCCCCGCCCGGTCGGCGGCAGCGCCGGTTGGCGGCGGGCCCGCGCGGGGAGGGGCACCGTATGGAGAACACCGACCGGCCGGTCACCGAGACGGCCCGACCGGAGTGGGCCGGGATCGACCGGCTGGCCACGCCCGAGCTGCTGCGGCTGCTGAACGCCGAGGACCGCACGGTGGCCGGGGCGGTGGCCCGGGAGCTGCCGAGGATCGCCGTCGTGGTGGACGCCGTCGCCGCCCGGATGGCGCGGGGCGGGCGGCTGGTCTACGCGGGCGCCGGGACGGCCGGGCGACTGGGGGTGCTGGACGCGAGCGAGTGCCCGCCGACCTTCGGCACCGACCCCGGCCGGGTGGTCGGGCTGATCGCGGGCGGACCGGCGGCGCTGGTCCGCGCGGTGGAGGGGGCGGAGGACCGCCCGGAGCTGGCGGCGGCCGACCTGGCCGCGCTCGCGCTGACGCCCGAGGACACGGTGGTCGGCGTCTCCGCCTCCGGGCGCACCCCGTACACGGTGGCAGCGGTCCGCGAAGCCCGCCGGGCCGGGGCCCTGGGCGTGGGGCTGGCGGGGGCGGCCGGGTCACCGCTGGTCGCGGCCGCCGAGCTGGGGATCGAGGTGGAGACCGGTCCCGAGGTCCTGGCCGGGTCCACCCGGCTCAAGGCGGGGACGGCGCAGAAGCTGGTGCTGAACCTGATCTCCACGGCCGTCATGGTCCGGCTCGGCCGGACGTACGGGAACCTGATGGTCGACGTCCGGGCCGGCAACACCAAGCTCCGCGAGCGGGCGCGGCGGATCGTGGTCGACATCACCGGCGCGGACGAGGAGACGGCGCGGCGCGCGCTGGCGGCGACCGGCGGCGAGGCGAAGGCCGCCGTCCTGATCGTCCTCGCCGGAGTGGACGCCCCGGCCGCCGCCCGGCTGCTCACCGCGACGGACGGCCGCCTGCGCGAGGCGCTGGAGCTGGCACGGAACCCCGACAGCTAGGGATCGTTGTGGTCAGGCTTCCTGGGCGTCCAGCCAGTGCAGCAGCACGGTGCGCTCGGTCTCGGTGCCGACGGGGCTGTCCGGGTCGAGTGCCCAGTGGCGGAGCCGGGTCAGGGTCTCCGCGTCGAGGTCGAGGTAGAGGCGCCAGTGGGCGCGGGGGTGGCAGTTGCTGTCACGCGGTTCGCCGCACTCCTGGCAGTGGGTGAAGAAGGCGTCGACCAGACGGTGCACGATCGTCTCGGCGGGCATGGGCGGCGGTATGTCCTCACTCGCGGGGTCCCTGGCTCGTCGGGGCCGCCGGACTTCGTGGGTCGGCGGGCCCGCAGTCCAGGGTGCGGGCCGGAGGGGCCGGGCGGCAGGGACCAACGTCCCGACCGGGCACATCCGGGCGTGCCCGGACACGCCGGAGGACGGGTCCGGGCACGGCGGAGGCCCGGTCCCCGTGGGGGTGGGGACCGGGCCGTTCGGGGTGCGCCGCCGGGCTCAGCCCCGGCCGGCGGACTTCTGGGTGCGCCGGGAGACCGAGTCGAGCACCACCGCGGCCAGCAGCACCGCGCCGGTGATCATGTACTGGATGGCCTGGGCCGCGTGCACCATGTCCAGGCCGGTGGTGATCGACTGGATCACCAGCATGCCGAGCAGCGCCGACCAGGTGCTGCCGCGGCCGCCGAAGAGGCTGGTCCCGCCGATGACGGCGGCGGCGATCGCGCTCATCAGCACATTGCCGCTGCCGAGCAGCTTGTCCGCCGAACCCTGCTGGGAAGCGATGAACAGGCCGCCGAGGCCGGCCAGCATCGCGGAGATCATGAAGACCGAGATCCGCACCCGGGCCACGTTGATGCCGGCCCGGCGGGCCGCCTCGATGCCGCCGCCGACCGCGAAGATCTGCCGGCCGTAGGAGGTGCGGCGGAGCACGAAGTCGGTGAGCGCGACCACGCCGACCAGCACCACCAGGGGCAGCGGCAGACCGCTGTCCTGGTTGAGCGTCCAGGCGGAGACCAGGGCGACCACGGCCAGGGCGCCGGTGCGCAGCGCGATCTCGCCCACCGGCCTGGCGGGCAGGCCGGCGGCGGTGCGGCGGCGGGCGGTGAGCACCTGGGCGGCGCCGTACCCGGCGACCGCGAGGACGGCGAGCAGCCAGGCGAAGAGGATGTCGCCGTCACCGAGGAAGTAGTTGTCCAGGTGGGCGACGACGCCGTCGTTGATGTTGTTGACGGTGCCGAGCTTGCCGAGCACGTAGTCCTGGAGGCCGCTCCAGGCGAGCATGCCGGCCAGGGTGACGACGAACGCGGGGACGCCGATCCGGGCGAAGAAGAAGCCGTGCAGGGCGCCCATCGCACCGGCGGTGAGCAGGGCGAGGAGGATCGCCAGCCACTCGTTCAGGCCCTGGCGCACCGCGAGCACGGAGGTGACGGCGGCGCAGGCGCCGGCCACCGAGCCGAGCGAGAGGTCGATCTCGCCGAGCAGCAGGACGAAGACGACACCGACCGAGATCAGGCCGTAGCCGGCGATCCACTTGGTGATGTTAGTCAGGTTGTCGGCCTGGAGGAAGTGGCCGGTGACGCTCTGGAAGATGATCGCGATCAGGATCAGGCCCAGGACGACGGGCAGGGCCCCGAGTTCGCCGCTGCGGATCTTGCGGCGGAACTCCTCGGCGTAGCCGGCGACGCCGCCCTGGCGGACCAGCAGCCGGGGGTCGGCGGCCGGGGCCGGGGTGTCGGCGGCGGGGGTGGTCTGGCTGGTGCTCACTTCGCTTCCTCCGCGATACGTGCCTGGCGCCGGGTGACGGCATTGTCGGTGGCGCCGGTGATGGCGGAGATGATCTCCTCGGGCGTGGTCCCGGCGACCGGGAAGGCACCGTTGTTGCGGCCGAGCCGCAGCACGGCGACGGTGTCGGCGACCGCGCGGACGTCCGCCATGTTGTGGCTGATCAGGATGACGCCGAGGCCGCGCTGGCGCAGCCGCTCGACGAGGTCCAGGACCTGCGCGGTCTGCTCGACGCCGAGGGCGGCGGTCGGTTCGTCGAGGATGACGATCCGCGGGTCGCCGACCAGGGCGCGGGCGATGGCGACCACCTGGCGCTGGCCGCCGGAGAGCGCGGCGATCGGGATCCGCACGCTCGGGATGCGGATCGACAGGGTGTCCAGGAGTTCCTTGGCGCGGCGCTCCATGGCGACCTCGTCCAGGGTGCCGCGGCGGCGCAGCTCGCGGCCGAGGAAGAGGTTGGCGACGACGTCGAGGTTGTCGCAGAGCGCGAGGTCCTGGTAGACGGTCGCGATGCCGAGGGCCTGGGCGTCCTGGGGGCGGCCGATCCGCACCGGGCGGCCCTCCCAGGTGATGGTGCCCTCGTCGATGGGGTGGACCCCGGCGATCGTCTTGACCAGCGTGGACTTTCCGGCACCGTTGTCGCCGACCAGGGCGACGACCTCACCGGCGTGGACGTCGAGGTCGACGTCGGTGAGTGCCTGGACAGCGCCGAAGCGCTTGGAGACCGCGCGCAGCGCCAGTACGGGTGCGCCTGTCACGTGAACCATCTCCTGCGGGGGTGTGCGTGGCGGGGGGGGGAGGGGTGGGAGCGGGGGCGACGGCGGGACGGGCCGCCGTCCGGCGCCGCGCGAGGGCGCCGGACGGGCGTCGGCCACCGGCCGTCAGCGACCGGCCGTCAGCGACCGGACATCAGTGGCCGGGGGGTCACTTCAGGCCGGCGGCGGCGCAGGCGGCGGCGTAGTCGGCGGTGCAGATGTCGGCGGCCTTGTAGAGCCCGTCGGCGATGACGGTGGCGGTGATGTTGGCCTTGGTGACGACCTTGGGGTCCAGCAGCTTGGCCGGGATGCCCTTGTCGGTGTCGCTGTCCACGGTGGCGGAGGCGACGGCCTTGACGTCCTTGCCCTGGAGCAGGCTGACGGCGAGTTCGGCGGCGCTGTCGGCGAGCGGCTTGTACGCCTTGTAGATGGTGTAGGCCTGGTCCCCGGCGACGATCCGCTGGATCGCGTCGAGGCCGGCGTCCTGGCCGCCGACCGGGACGTTGACGCCGGCCGCCTTGAGCTGGGTGATGATCGCGCCGGCCATGCCGTCGTTGGCGGAGTAGACGGCCTGGAAGCCGTCCTTGCCCAGCTGGGTGATGGCGGCGCCGGTCTTCTGGCCCGCGACGGTGGGCTTCCACTCGCCGGACTGCTCGTACACCACCTTCTTGATCTTGCCGTCCAGCACCTTGTGGGCACCGGACTTGAAGAGCGCGGCGTTCGGGTCGGCCTCGTCGCCGTTGATCATCACGATGTTGGCGTCCGCGGCCTTGGCGCCGAGGGCGTCCAGCAGGGCCTGGCCCTGGAGTTCGCCGACCTTCTCGTTGTCGAACGAGACGTAGGCCGAGACCGGGCCGGTGGCGAGGCGGTCGTAGGCGACGACCTTGACGCCCTTCCCGGCCGCCTCCTTGACCCAGGCCTGGGTGGACTTGGCGTCGAAGGCGTCGAGGACGATCACCTTGACGCCCTCGGCGATCAGAGTGTCGAACTGCTGCTTCTGCTTGGCCGCGCTGCCCTCGGCGTTGCTGTAGCGGACCTTGCAGTCCGGGCAGAGGGCGGTGACCTTGGCCTCGATGAACGGGCGGTCGAAGGACTCGTAGCGGGTGGAGGAGGCGTTCTCCGGCAGCAGCAGGCCGATGGACTTGGAGTCCCCGGAGCTCGCACTGTCCTTCTTGTCGGCGCCGGCCTTGCCGCAGGCGGCCAGGGAGAGGGCCATCGAGACCGCGGCGGTGCCGACGAGGACGCGACGCATCGTTGCGTTCATGGGGTGGATGCCTCCGTGACAGGGGCCGCAACACTGCGGCGAGGTGGCAGGAGTTAACCCGGCGCCGTCCAGTGTCGTCAATAAGTAAATTCAAGCTCCGGCGAATCCCTGCTCTTTCGTTATCTTCATGAACGCCAACCAGGGGTTGAAACTTGGAGGATCCTCCGAGTCAAGACCTGACAGGACATGACAGAAAAGGACGAATCGCCCACGATCAATAGCCGTGACCTGGTATGTACCTGGTAGGCAAACGATCGTTCGCTGCACATACCGGCACTCCGGCGGTAGGCCGAGGCACTCTTGACAGGGACAGGGCGGGCAAACTCAAACGTTCAAGAGTTTGATCATCCGTCAGCGAAATGGGCCGCCATCCGGTCCCGGTAGCGGCCCGGCGTCGTCCCGAACTGCCGACTGAAGGCGTGCGAGAGCGCGTACGGCGTCGCATAGCCGACCCGCCGGGCGATGACGTCCAGCGGATCGGCGGTCTGCTGGAGCAGCGCGGCCGCCCGGGTCATCCGCCACCAGGCCAGGTAGGCCATCGGCGCCCGGCCGACCAGGGCGGTGAACCGGCGGGTCAGCGTCGCCCGGGAGACCCCCGCGCTCGCGGCCAGCTCCTCGACGCTCCACCCCCGTGCCGGATCCTCGTGCAGGGCCCGCAGCGCGCCCGCCACCACCCGGTCCCCGAGCGCGGCGGGCCAGCGGCCGCCCGCGCCGGGCTCCGCCCCGACGGCACCGAACTCCGCCCCCGGGCCCGCCACCGGAGCATCCGCCCCGAGCCCGAGCCCGGACCCGGACCCGGCCCCGGCCGCGGTCCGGGGCGAGGCCAGCCAGGCCCGCAGCATGTACACCAGCAGCAGATCGATCAGGCTCGGCACGGCAAGCGCCCCGCCCGCCCCGTCGGCGGCCAGTTCACCACCCAACAGGTCGACCGCCGCCCGGAGTTGGGGGTGGGCTCCGACCCGGTTCGGCAGATGCACCACGTCCGGCAGCTCCAGCATCAGCGGGTGGGACCTGCTGTGCTCCAGGCGGTACTTCCCGCAGAGCAGTTCGGTGATCGGCCCGCTCGCGGCGCCGAGCACCGGCAGCGGCCCCGGGGCGCCGTCGAGCACCGGCAGCGGTCCCGTGGCGCCGTCGAGCGGGCCCACCGGGGCGGGCGGCGGCGTCGTCCGGACCGCCGCGAGCAGCCGCTCGATCGGCACCGCCAGGCCCGCCGCGTCCCGGTCCAGCGGCGCGGAGGCGAGCACATGACCCGTCCCGTGCGGCAGCAGCACGGCGTCGCCCGCCCCGAGCCGGACGGGCTCACCGCCGTCCGGCAGCAGCCAGCAGCCGCCCTCCAGCACCACATGGAAGCCGGCGCCCTCGTAGGCGGGGATGCGGGCCGACCAGGCCCCGCCGACCCGCAGCCGGTTGGAGGAGGGTCGTCCGATCCGTACCGCCGCGATCGCGTCGCTCACCACGTCCATGACCGCAGAATAGCCCCAGCGGCACACCAGTGAGCCGATCTCGTATCGGATCGAGCCATTCACGCATTGAACCGCTCAGTAGGCCACTCCTAGGATCGGACTCGTCGACGGAACGACATCGCGTACCACCACGGGAGGGACCATGGAACGGATCGTGCTCGGCGAGGCCGAGGTGCTGAGGGTCAGGGAGTGGGAGGGGGCGTTCATGCCCTCCGCCGACATCGTGCCCGGGGCGACGCCCGAGGACTGGGAGCGGAACGCGGAGCTGCTCGCGCCCGACCACTGGAACCGCGCCGACGACACCCATGTCGGCGCCCTGCAGAGCTGGGTGGTCCGCCACGGGGGCCGCACCGTCCTGGTCGACACCGGGGTCGGGCACCGCCGGCAGCGCCCGCACAACCGGCTCTTCCACGAGCGGGACAGTGACTTCCTCGACCTGCTCACGGCCGCCGGCGTGCGGCCCGAGGACGTCGACGTGGTGGTCAACACCCATCTGCACGCCGACCACGTCGGCTGGAACACCGTCGAGCGGGACGGTGAGTGGGTGCCCGCCTTCCCCAACGCCGTCTACTACCTGCCGGCCGCCGACCACGCCTCCTTCGCCCCGGACGGGCCCGGGCGCGCCGGTCCGGCGACCCGCCAGGAGGAACGGCGGCTGCTCTACGCCGACAGCATCGAGCCGGTGGTCCGCTCGGGCCGGGCGGTGCTCTGGACGGAGGGCGTCCGACTCGACGGGGCCCTCACCCTGGAACCCGCGCCCGGCCACAGCCCCGGTTCCTCGGTGCTGCGGCTCGACTCGCGCGGCGAGCGGGCGGTGTTCGTCGGCGACCTGCTGCACAGCCCGCTCCAGCTGACCCGACCCGAGTGCAACAGCTGCTTCTGCGAGGACCCGGCCCTGGCCGCGACCACCCGTCGCAGCGTCCTCGAACGGGCCGCCGACCAGGGCGAGTTGGTCGTCCCGGCGCATTTCGCCGGGACGGGCGCCGCCGAGGTGCGGCGCGAGGGCTCCGGCTTCACCGTCACCCGCTGGGCCGGCTGACGGCGACGGCCGGGGCGCTCGTCCTCCCCCGAGGCGGACGGACACCCCGGCCCCGGGCCGGCCCTACCCGAACCGGCCCCACTCCCGACCCTCGACCCCCGACCCTCGACCCTCAGCCTCCGGCGCGAACCGCGTCCACCCAGCGCGCAAGATCCAGCTCGGCCAACTCCGGGTGGGCCAGCAGCCGTTCACGCACCGCGCCGAGCACGGGCCCGCCGCCCGCCAGCGCGAGGTCCTTGGCGGCCAGCCGCACCGGGAAGTCGGCGTCGACGGCCCTGGCCCGCGCCACCAGCCCCCCGAGCGGCCCGGCGGCGAGCACCCCGTCCGCCAACTCCTCTGGCAGGCCGAGCGATCCGGCCAGGGCCAGCGCCTCGGCGACCACCGCCACTCCCCCGACGATCGCCCCGATCGCCACCAGCTTGAGCGCCGCACCGGCCCCGGGTCCACCGCAGTCGACCACCCGGCCGAGCCGCTCCAGCACGGGTCGGACCCGCTCCACGTCCACCGGCCCGCCGCCCACCAGCACGGTCAGCCCGCCGTTCCCGGCCGGGCCGACGCTGCCCAGCACCGGCGCGTCCACCAGACCCACGCCGTCCGGAAGTTGTGCCCGCACCTCGGCCACCGCCGCGGGACCCACCGAGGACATCTCGACCCACACGGTGCCGGGCGCCAGCTCGGCAATGATCTGCCCCGCGACGGCCGTCAGCGCCGCCGGATCGGCCAGCATGGTGACCACGACGCCCGCGCCGCGCACCGCCGCCGCCGGATCCGCGACCTCCACCAGCCCCTCCACCGGCTCCGGCACCCGGCCGGGCGTCCGGTTCCACACCGTCAACGGGTAGCCGCCGGAGGCGAGTCGACGGGCCATCGGGAGCCCCATCCGGCCGAGGCCCAGAAATGCGATCTTTTCCATGGCTCCACGCTAGGAACCATCGAGCCAGGCGACAAGCGAATGTCTCGCATGGTAACCATGCGGAATGGACATGGCCTGGCTCGACGTCTTCCGCACCACCGCCCGCCTGGGCTCGTTCACCGCCGCCGGTGAGCAGCTGGGGTTCACCCAGTCCGCGATATCCCGTCAGATCGCCACTCTGGAAGCCGAGTTGGGTGTCCAGTTGTTCGACCGGCTGGCCCGCGGGGTCCGCCTCACCGAGCACGGCCGGACACTGCTGCCGCACGCCGAGGCACTGCTGGACCGGCTGGACGGCACCCGCCGCGACCTCGCCGCGCTCACCGGCCTCGGCCTCGGCCGACTGCGGATCGGCGCCTTCGACAGCGCCAACGCCGCCCTCGTCCCGGCCGCGCTGGCGGCCTTCCGCGCGGCGCATCCGGGGATCGGCATCTCCCTCTCCGAGGGCCTCTCGGCGCACCTGCTCGACCGGCTGCGGGACGGCGCGATCGACCTCGCGGTGGTCGCCGCCTACCCCGGACACCCCTACGACACCGAGCTGTTCGACCTCCGCCCACTGGCCGAGGACCCGGTGCTGGTGGCCCTCCCGCCGGACCACCCGCTGGCCGGCCGGGAGCAGCTGCGGCTCGTCGAACTCGCCGACGAGCCCTGGATCGCCGCCAGCAGCCGGGCCGAGTCCACCCTGCTCGCCGCCTGTGTCCGCAGTGGCTTCCGGCCCCGGATCGCCTACGAGGTCGGTGCCTGGACGGCGAAACTCGGCCTGGTCGCCGCCGGGTTCGGCGCCACCCTGATCCCCGGCCTGGCCGCCCGCGCCACCCGCCCGGACATCGCGCTCGTCCCGCTCCACCCCGAGGACACCCCGGTCCGCCTCGTCCGCACCGCCACTCTCCGCGCCCGATCCGCGCCTCCCGCCGTCACCGCCTTCCTCCCCCACCTCTCCCGGGCGGCGGCCGCCGCCCCGCCCCGGGCTTGACCCAGGCCCGGGACGGGGCCGCCCCCTCCACCCGCGGCACCGTCACGACCGGCCCCGCCGCCGCGGCCCCGCCGGAGGATCGACCGGGTCCGGGCGGCTCCCGGTCAGCAGGACGGACAGGGTCGCCGTGTGGGTGCGCAGCAGGCTGACGACCCGCCGGTCCCCGTTCCGGAGGAAGGGCAGCACCAGCAGCGCGGGCACGGTCGCGAGCACGACCACCGCCAGGACGGGGGTGAGCAGGGCCACCAGCAGCACCCGCTGCAGCGGGCCGAGCACACGTGGGACGAGGGTCAGCACGGTCATGTCGGATTCTCCGTTCCCGCCGGGACGGCCCTCCCGGCTCGGGTCTGCGGGAACGACCGTGACAGGCCCGCGAGTTCATCGCCGTTGTTCACCGGGAGACCCCTGACAACCGGCCGAACATCCGGCGGTTGTTCGGCGATAATGCCGAACAACAGCGGTCGGGCGGGGTCCGGGGGGACGAGTGGCACAGGCGAACCGGGGCGGGCGCCCGTTCGGCCCGATCCGGGCGGAGAGCCCGGAGGCGGAGGAACTCGCCGACTTCCTCCGGCACCTGGTGGTGACCGCCGGGCGGACGGTGGCGGACATCGCGCGGACCGTCGGCCGGGCACCCGGCACCGTGAGCGAGAACCTCTCCGGCCGGGTGCCCACCGAACAGTTCGTCCGCGCCCTGGTGGCGGCCACCAGCCGTGACCCGCGCGACCTCGGCCGGGCCCTCAACCTCCTGCGGGCCGCCCGCGACCCCGCCCCACCGCGCGCCCGCCCCGGCCGTGCCCTGCCCGGCGGCGGCCTTCCCGGCGGAAGCGTGGAGGAGCAGCACGGCTATCTGGAGACCCTCTACAGCCAGCTCAGCCAGGCCAGGGGCCAGCGCGACGAACTCCAACTGGCCCTGGACAACACCGAGAAGGTCGTCACGGTCCTGCTGTTCATGCTGGCCACGCTGCAGCACCGGGTCGGCGAGCTGACCGAGGAGCGCAACCGGCTGCTCGGGCACCGCGCGGAACTCGCCCGGCTCCGCGCGACCCAGCAGCGCCTCGTCCACGCCCACGACCGCGAACGGCGGGCGATGGACGAGCTGCTCCGGGCCGAGACCCGGCGCACCGAGGTCGAAGTGCTGCTCTCCCAGGTGCTCGACCAGATGGGCCGGCTGACCGAACGGGTCGCCCTGCTCCAGGACGCCGACGGCGGGCGGCCCGGCGACCACCGGACGGACCGTCCCCTCGCCCCCGCCGAGAGCACGGACGACCCGATCGGCGAGGACATCGACCGGGCACTGGAGCGCCTGGGCGCGATCAACGAGGAGGGCGACCGCACGGTCCGGCGCCTCGCCGACGCGTGGGACGCCCGGGCGTCCGCGCCGCCCGAACCACCGCTCCGCCGCCCCGCACCGGGACCGGCGCCCGGCCGCACCACGCCCAGCCACACCACGCCCAGCGCCAACGGCCGGGTCGTCACCTTCTACTCCTACAAGGGCGGCAGCGGTCGCACGACGATCACAGCGAACTGCGCCTGGATCCTGGCCGCCAACGGCTTCCGGGTGCTCGCCGTCGACTGGAACCCCGGCGCGCCGGGCCTGCACCACTACTTCCGCCCGTTCCTCGAACCCGAGGGCACCGACACCGTGGGCCGGGACCTCGTCGGCCTGCTCGGCCGCTCCCTGGACACACCCGAGAACGGGACGGAACACCCGGCCTGCGTCCTCGACCACATCCGCCCGCTCCGCTGGTCCGGGTTCCCCGGCGACGGGCGGCTCGACCTGCTCGCGGCCGGTCCGGCAGGCTCGACCGTCGGCGGCTCGGCAGAGGACCTCCTCGCCCGGGCCGGGGCGGAGCACTTCGTCGAGACCGTGGGCCAGGACCTCCGCCACCACTACGACTACGTCCTCATCGACGCCCCCAGCGGCCTGTCCCATGCCGCCGAGTTCTGCACCGTCCGCCTTCCGGACGACCTGGTGGTCTGCTTCACCATGAATGCCCAGTCCATCGAGGGTGCCGCCCAGGTCGCCCGAACGGTCCACGGGAGCGACCGGGACGAGGGCGTCCGGGTGCTGCCCGTGCCGACCCGCGTCGACGACGGCGAGAAGGAGAAGGCCGACGCCGGCCGGGCCCACGCCCGGATGCACTTCGACGGACTGCCGGCCGGCCTGGCGGGCGAGGAACTGACCCGCTACTGGGCCTCGGTGGAGCTGCCGTACCGGCCGTTCTACGCCTTCGAGTCGATCCTCGCGGCCTTCGCCGACCAGCCGGGCCTCGCAAGCTCCATGCTGTCCGCCTTCGAGCGGCTCGTCTCCGTGCTGACCGACGGCCGGGTCACCGGCCTCCCGCCGGTGGACGAGGAGCTGCGGCTGCGCCACCTGGACGCCTTCACCCGCCACCGGCCGGCCGTTCCCGAGGAACTCCTGCTCTTCTGCCTCGACGCAGACCGGACCTGGGCGGACTGGATCGGAGCGGTCCTCACCCGGGCGGGCTTCCGGGTGACGACCGACGCCGACGCCGAGGCCGAGGCCGGGACCAGGACCGTGGCCGTCCTGTCCGGCGCGTCCCAGAACTCGCACCGGCTCGGGGAGTTGTGGGAGTCGGTGGCGGAGTCCGACCCTGCCGGCGACCGCGGACTGCTGGTCCCGGTCCGGGTCGACGACATCCGACTCGGCCCGCCGATCAGCCACCGGAACCCGGTCGACCTGGTCGGCCGCGAGGAGCAGGAGGCCGAACAGGTCCTGCTGGCCGCCCTCGGACTGCGTGATGCCCCGGCGGCGGAACCGGGCGACGGCGCCCCGCGCTTCCCCGGCCGCCGCCCGGCCGTGTGGGAGGTTCCTCCCCGCAACCAGCACTTCACCGGACGCTCGACCGTCCTGGACCGGTTGCGCGACCGATTCGGCGGCGGGGCCGGGACGACGCCGACCGGTGTCCAGGTGCTGCTGGGTCTCGGCGGCATCGGAAAGACCCAGATCGCCATGGAGTACGCGCACCGCTTCGCGGCCGACTACGACCTGGTGTGGTGGATCGACGCCGAACAGGCCGAGCTGATCACCGTCGCTCTGGCCGAACTGGCGGCCCGGCTCGGCCTGCAGGTCGGCGACTCCCTCAGCGCGGCCATGGAAGCCGCTCTCGACACGCTGGGGCGCGGTGAACCGACCTCGCGCTGGCTGCTGGTCTTCGACAACGTCGACGAGGCCGACAGCATCGTCCGGTACCTGCCCGGCGGCCCCGGTCACGTCCTGCTCACCTCTCGCCACTCCGGCTGGTCGAGGCGGGCCGAGGCACTGGAGGTCGACGTCTTCGGGCGGGCCGAGAGCGTCGAGCACCTGGCCCGTCGCCTGCCCGACATTTCACCCGAGGAAGCCGGGCAGGTCGCCGAGGCGGTCGGTGACCTGCCGCTGGCGGTCGAGGTCGCCTCCGCCTGGCTGGCGGAGACCGACACCACCGTCGCCGCCTATATCGCGCAGTTGCGCGCCGAGTCCGCCCGGGTGCTGTCCATGGCCACCGCGCCCACCGACTACCCCACCCCGGCCGGCGCCACCTGGAACATCTCCATCGCCCGCCTGCGGGAACAGTCCCCGGCCGCCGTCCGGCTGCTCCAGCTCTGCGCGTTCCTGTCCGCCGAACCGATCGCGATGCCCCTTGTCTACAGCGACGAGATGGTCCGCGCCCTTGTCCCGTACGACGCCGACCTCGGCGACCGGTTCATGCTCGGCTCGGTGATCCAGGCCATCAGCCGGTTCGCCCTGGCCAAGGCGGATCCGGGCCGACAGACCCTTCAGGTCCACCGGTTGGTCCAGTCGGCGCTGCTGGCCACCTTGGCCGAGGACGAGCAACGGGCCGCCCGCCACGCGGTGCATCTGGTGCTCGCGGGGGCGCGACCCGTGGTCGGCGAGACCGACGACCCGGCCAACTGGCCCGCCTACGACAGGATCTGGCCGCACCTGATGCCCTCGGGGGCCCAGGACAGCGACTACCCCGACACCCGGCTGCTCCTCATCGACCGGGTCCGCTACCTCCGGACGCGCGGGGACCTGGACGCGGCGCTCCAGCTCGGCCGGACGCTGGACGCGCACTGGGGCACCACATTGGGCGAGAACGACCGGCAGACGCTGGTGCTCCGCTTCCACCTGGCCGCCGTCCTGCGCTCCCGAGGCAACTACGCCGAGGCCCTGGCCCTGGACGAAGGCGTGCTGGAACGCCAACGGGCCACGTTCGGCGAACACCACGCCTACACCCTGATGACCGCCGGATCGCTCGCCGCCGACCAGCGGGCCACCGGTCGTTTCGAGGCCGCGTTGGCCCTCGACCGCGAGACCCTCGAACAGTTCCGCGAGCTGTTCGGAGACGACAACGCACTCACCTTGTCCACTGCCAACGACCTGGCACTCGACCACCGCCTGGTCGGCGACCTCGAAGCCGCCCGCGCCCTGGACCGGGAGACCTTCGAGCGGCGGGCGACCGTCCTCGGCCCGCTCCACCCGGCCACCCTGGTCAGCAAGGCCAACTGGGCCCGGGGCCAACGTGAGCTCGGGTACTACCGGTCCTCGTTGGAGGCCCTCCGGGAGGCTCACAGCGCGCTCCACGAGGTCCTCGACCAGGACGCGCCGGAATGCCTGGGCGTCGCCGACTCCCTCGCCGTCGGCCTGCGACTGGTCGGCCGGACCGACGAGGCCCGGCAGCTCGCCGAGACCACGTACCGCCGCCATCTGGACCGCCACGGCCCGGACACACCCGCCGCACTGGCCTCCGCGCTCAACCTGGCAGCGGCCCTCGGCGCGTCCGGCGACCACGAGGCGGCCCGGGACCTCGCGAGCAGCACGCACGAAGGCCATCGGGAGCTCTTCGGCCCACAGCACCCCTTCACCCTCGGCTGTGCCGCCAACCTGGCGCAGTACCGGCGCCACTGCGGCGACCTCGCAGCAGCGGTCCGGCTCGGGCACGACGCGGTCCGCGGACTGACCGGCACGGTCGGTCCCGACCACCCCGCCACCCTGAACGCCATGATCGTCCTGGCCAACTCCTGCACAGCCGCAGAGCAGTACAAGCAGGCCGAGGAGCTCGGGCGGGCCGCCCTCCGGGGGCTGTCCGAGCGGTACAGCCAGGAGCATCCCGACACCGAGATCTGCCGTGCGAACCTGTCCGTCACCCTGCACCGCCAGGGCCGCCACCACGAGGCCGCCGAGCTGTGGGCACAGGCGCTGACGGCGCTCACCGGGCTCCTGGGAGACGCGCACCCGCATGTACGGGCCGTTCTCGAACGGCGGCAGATCGACCGGGACCTCGAACCGCAGCCGTTCTGACCGGGCCGGGACCGCGCCCGGGACGACCGGGACCGGCCCGGGACGCGGGCAGGACCGGCCCGGGCCCGAAGGGGGACCGGGAGACGGCCACCGCCCCAGGTTTTCGGGACAGCGGGTGGCCGACCTTGGAGGTCACGCCCGGTCCACGCGCCGGGCGGCCCTATCGGCCCGAGCCCAGGGGAACCCCGTCATGACCGCACAGCCCGTCCTGTTCGCCACCCTTCTCGACGCCCGCCGCACCGTCTGCCTGCCCGACCTGCTCCGCGCCCAGGCGGCCGCCCGCCCCGACGCCACGGCGGTCACCGCTCCGGCGGAGACCGGCACGGGCACCGGCACCGGCACCGGCGCCGGCGCCCGGCTGAGCTTCCGCGAGCTCGCCGCCGCCGCCGACGCGCTCGCCGCGCACCTGCACCGGCTGGGCGTGGCCACCGACGACTGCGTCGGCCTGTACACCGAGCCGTCCCTGGCCCTGATGACCGGTGCCTGGGGCATCCTGCACGCGGGCGCCGCGTACCTGCCGCTCTCCCCCGAGTACCCGGAGGAGCGGCTCCGCTGGATGATCGAGTCCAGCGGGACCAGGGTGGTCGTCGCCCAGGAGCACCTGCGGTCCCGGCTGGCCGAGCTGGTCCCGGCCGGCACCCGGATCGTCACCGCGGCGGACCTCCCGGACCGGGACGCCCCGCCGGAGCCGGGCGGGAGCACCCACATCCCGCACCAGGCCCACGCCCCGGCCGGCCCCGCCCCCGAGTCGCTGGCCTACGTCATCCACACCTCCGGCAGCACCGGCCGCCCCAAGGGCGTGATGATCGAGCACCACAGCATCGTGTCGCAGCTGCGCTGGCTGGCCGACGCCGGCCATCTGGGCCCGGACACCACCGTGCTGCAGAAGACGCCGATGAGCTTCGACGCGGCGCAGTGGGAGATCCTCGCGCCCGCCACCGGAGCACGGGTGGTGATGGGCGCGCCCGGCGTCTACCGGGACCCGGAGGGCCTGATCGACACCGTCCTGGCGCACGGCGTGACCACCCTCCAGTGCGTGCCGACCCTGCTCCAGGCCCTGCTCGACACCGAGCGGCTGGCCGACTGCACCGGCCTGCGCGGGCTGTACTCCGGCGGCGAGGCGCTCTCGGTCCGGCTGGCCCGGGCGCTGACGGCGGCACTGCCCGGCGCGGAGCTGGTCAATCTGTACGGCCCGACCGAGTGCACCATCAACGCGACCGCCCACCGGATCGACCCGGAGACCCTCGGCGACGGCGCCGGTTCGGTGCCGATCGGCGTGCCGGTGGACCGCACCCGCTGCTTCGTCCTGGACGAGGAGCTGGCGCCGGTGGAGGTCGGCGTGACCGGCGAGCTGTACATCGGCGGCGTCCAGCTGGCCCGCGGCTACCTCAACCGGCCGGATCTGACGGCGGAGCGCTTCGTCGCCTCGCCCTACCTGCCGGGCGAGCGGCTGTACCGCACCGGCGACCTCGCCGAGTGGAACCCGGACGGCACCCTGCAGTGCGCCGGCCGGGTGGACAACCAGGTCAAGCTGCGCGGCTACCGGGTCGAGCTGGACGAGATCGCGCTCGCCGTCGAGGAGCACCCCTGGGTGCGCCGGGCCGCCGCGGTGGTCACCGACGACCCGCGCACGGGCCACCGCAACCTGGTGGCCTGCGTGGAGCTGAACCCCAAGGAGGCCGCCCTGATGGACCAGGGCAACCACGGCGGCCACCACCGGTCCAAGGCCAGCAAGCTCCAGGTCCGGGCCCAGCTGTCCAACCCGGGGCTGCGCGGCCCGGCCGAGCTGGCCGACCGGACAGTGGTCGAACTGCCGGGGCGCCGGGAGACCGACCGGCAGCGGCGGGAGACCTTCGCCCGCAAGACCTACCGCTTCTTCGAGGGCGGCCCGGTCAGCCGGGAGGACCTGCTGGCGCTGCTCGCCCCGCCGCGCCCGGCCACCGCGCCGGGCCGGCCGGCGGCCGCTGTCACCCTCGCCGAACTCGGCCCGGTGCTGCGCTGGTTCGGCCAGTTCCACAGCCCGGAGCGGCTGCTGCCGAAGTACGCCTACGCCTCCCCCGGCGCCCTGTACGCCACCCAGCTGTACCTGGAGACGGACGGCTCGCACGGCCTCGCGGCGGGCGTGCACTACTACCACCCGGTCGACCACACCCTGGTCCGGGTCGGCGACCGGGCGGCCGGGGGCGCGCCGCTCGCGCTGCACTTCCTCGGCCGGCGCGGTGCCATCGAGCCGGTGTACCGCAACAACATCCAGGAGGTGCTGGAGTTCGAGGCCGGCCACATGCTGGGCGTGCTGGAGGAGGTGCTCCCGGAGTACGGGCTGGCGGTGCGTCCGCTGGGCCACGAGCCCTCGGTCCAGCGGCGGCTGGACGTCGCCGAGGAGGACTACTACCTGGGCAGTTTCGCGATCGTCCCGGAGGACGGACGGCCGCACCGGGAGGACACCGAGCTGTTCGTCCAGGCTCACCCGGGCGGGGTCGACGGCCTGCCGGCCGGCCTGTACCGCCTGGAGGGCGGCGAACTGACCAGGATCTCCGACCAGGTGGTGGAGTCCCGGCATGTCATCGCGATCAACCAGCAGGTCTACCGACGGGCGGGCTTCGGCATCACCGCGGTGAGCCGGGCCACCGAACCGTGGCTGGAGTACATCGGCCTGGGCGTCCGGCTGCACCGACTGCAGCGCAACGGACTCGGCTTCGGGTTCATGTCCTCCGGCTACAGCTCGAAGAGCGGCCACCCGCTGCCCGCCGCCCGGCGGATCGACGCGGTGCTGGCCGGGTGCGGCATCCCGGGCGGCGCGTCGTACTTCTTCCTCGGCGGCCGGGTGAGCGAGGAGCAGATCCGCAGCGAGGGCATGCGGGAGGACGCCGTGCACATGCGCGGCCCGGCGGAGCTGATCAGGGACGAGCTGGTGGCCCTGCTGCCGGACTACATGGTCCCCAACCGGGTGCTGGTGCTGGACGAGCTGCCGCTGACCGCCAACGGCAAGGTGGACGCCAAGGCGCTGGCCACCGCCGAGCAGGTCAGGGACGCCGCCACCGGTGCGCCGTTCGTGGCGCCGGCGACGCCGACCGAGCGGCGGCTGGCCGGGATCTGGGCCGCCGCGCTGAAGTACGGGACCGTCTCCACGGCGGACGAGTTCTTCGCGGCGGGCGGCAACTCGCTGATCGCGGTGGCGCTGGTCAACCGGGTGAACCGGGAGTTCGGCACCCGGCTTCCGCTCCAGGTGCTGTTCGAGTGCCCCCGGCTCGCCGAGCTGGCGGCCAGGATCGACACGGCCGGGACCGATGCGGCCGGGACCGACAGCGCAGGGACCGACGGCGCCCCGGACGGCGGGGAACCGGCCTCCCGGCTGGTGCCGCTGCACCGCGGCGGCGCCGGCGACCCGGTGTTCTGCTGGCCCGGACTGGGCGGCTACCCGATGAACCTGCGTCCGCTCGCCGGGCGTTCGGGCCGGCCGTTCTACGGCGTCCAGGCGTACGGCATCAACCCCGGGGAGACGCCGTACCCGACCATCCGGGAGATGGCGGCGGCCGACCTGGCGCAGATCAGGGCGGTCCGGCCGGAGGGCCCGTACACCCTGTGGGGGTACTCCTTCGGCGCCCGGGTGGCCTTCGAGGCGGCCTGGCAGCTGGAGCGGGCCGGGGAGCGGGTGGCCGCGCTGATGCTGATCTGCCCCGGCAACCCGGAGCTGCGACAGGCGGACGGGGAGCGGTACGGACGCGAGTCCTCCTACCGCAATCCGGCGTACCTGACCATCCTCCACTCGGTGTTCGCGGGCTCGGTCGGCGGGCCGGGGCTGGCCGAGTGCCTCGCCGAGGTGCGGGACGAGGACGGCTTCGCCGCCTTCGTGCACCGGAAGCTGCCGGAGCTCGACGAGGAGCTGATCCGCCGGGTGGCCCGGATCGTCGGGGAGACCTACGAGTTCGAGTACACCTTCCGCGAGCTGGCCGAGCGGCGGCTGTCGGCCCCGGTGACCGTCTTCAAGGCCACCGGTGACGACTACTCGTTCATCGAGGGCAGCTCCGGCTGGTCGGCCGCCGCTCCGGCCACGGTCCGGCTGGCCGGGGACCACTACGGCGTGCTGCGGGAGCAGGGCGTCGACGAGCTGGCGGCCGCGATCGCCGCCGCCACGGGCGGGAGCGGGGCCGGGAACACCTCCTGACCCCGCGACCGGAGGCGCCCGGGGACCGTCGGAACCGGTCCCCGGGCGCCTCGGCGCCCTCACCGACGGGTGCGGCCTGCTGGCTGTGCGTCGAGCGGACCTCGGGCAGTCCCCCCGCTCACCCCCACCACTGCTCGGGCACCCCGGCCGGCCCCAGACCGTCCTCGCCCGGGGCGTCGGGAGCGGCGACCCGGACCGGACGGGAGCCGGTGACGAGCAGTCCGTCCGGGCCGGCCGTCGCGACCCGGTAGCCGGACTCGCGCAGTACGGCGGCGACCGCGCCGGTCACCGCGGCCCGGATGCCCTCGGCGGGCGGCGGCTGCTCGGCCGCCGCCTGCTCGGCGGGCGGCCAGTCGATCAGCACCCCGTGCGGGCCATGGCCGATCCGCAGCCCGGAGGGCCCGCGGTCGATGTCGAAGCCGGCCCGGGCCAGGTCGGCTGTCACGTCCTCGAAGAGTTCCCGGTGATCCACCATTGGCGCAGCGTAGGCCCGGTCCCGCACCCTCCCCGGGCACGGCGCGCGCCAGAACGCCCCGGCGCGTCGTCAACAGCACCCGAGCGCAGCATCGGAGCGGGGCGGAGGGGGCCTGCGAACGCCCCGTCACAGCCCCGACACGGCCGACTCGCGGCCGGCTCACGGCCCGGTCGCTGCCCCGGGACCCCCCGGACGGGCCGACACGAGCGGCCGGACGGGCCGATGGACGTGCACAGTCGGCGCGCTCCCGACAGCATGACAGAGTAAGCGCTCCATCACTTTGAGCAACGGGGGCGGCGGGTCGCCGGATCCGCGCGCCGGACTGACGGCACCCCCGTATCGAGAGGTCCGATGATCACATCACTCCACCGGCCGGCCGTGACGCGGCCGGGCGTCCAGGACATGCCGCGGCGGACACCGGGGAGCCCGTCGTGAGAGCCGACCAGCAGTCGACCCCGGGGCCGGTCACCAGCACCCGCGCGGCGCCCGCCAACAAGGCGGAGGCGCTCGTCGACTGGGCCGACGGACGGCTCGGAATCTACGGCCTGTCCAAGTCCAATCTGCGCAAGATCTTCCCGGACCACTGGTCCTTCATGCTGGGCGAGATCTGCCTCTACACCTTCGTCATCATCATCCTGACCGGGGTCTGGCTGACGCTCTTCTTCATCCCGTCCATGGGCGAGGTGACCTACGCGGGCTCCTACGTTCCGCTCCAGGGCATCCCGATGTCCGAGGCCTTCGCCTCGACGATGCGGATCAGCTTCGACATCCGGGGCGGCCTGCTGATCCGCCAGATCCACCACTGGGCCGCGATCGTCTTCGTGGCCGCGATGTTCGTGCACATGATGCGGGTCTTCTTCACCGGCGCGTTCCGCAAGCCGCGCGAGATCAACTGGATGTTCGGCGCGGGCCTGCTGATCCTCGGCATGTTCGACGGCTTCATGGGCTACTCACTGCCCGACGACCTGCTCTCCGGCACCGGCATCCGGTTCATGGAGGGCGCGATCCTCGCCGTACCGATCGTCGGCACCTACCTCATGTTCTTCATCTTCGGGAGCCAGTTCCCCGGCCACGACATCGTGCCGCGACTGTTCACCGTGCACGTCCTGCTGATCCCGGGCATCATGCTCGGGCTGCTGGTCGCCCACCTGATCCTGGTCTTCTACCACAAGCACACCCAGTTCGCCGGGCCCGGCCGGACCAACAACAACGTGGTCGGCATGCCGCTGATGCCGGTCTACATGGCCAAGGCGGGCGGCTTCTTCTTCCTGGTGTTCGGCACGGTGTCCGCGATGGCCGCGATCGCCACGGTGAACCCGATCTGGCTGTACGGCCCGTACCGCCCGGACCAGGTGTCCACGGACGCCCAGCCGGACTGGTACATGGGCTTCTCCGAGGGCCTGATCCGGATCATGCCGGGCTGGGAGATCGGCCTGTGGGGCCACACCCTCAACATGGGCGTGTTCGTCCCACTGATGATCTTCCCGCTGGTGCTGGTGGCGATCTGGTCCTACCCGTTCCTGGAGGCCTGGATCACCGGGGACCGGGGCGAGCACCACATCGCCGACCGGCCCCGCAACGCGCCGGTGCGCACCGCGTTCGGCGCGGCCTGGATCAGCCTCTACCTGGTCCTGCTCGCCGCCGGCGGCAACGACCTGATCGCCACCCACTTCCACCTGTCGATCAACGCGATCACCAACGCCACCCGGATCGGCTTCTTCGTGGCCCCGGTGATCGTCTTCGTGATCACCAAGCGCTGGTGCCTGGGCCTCCAGCGCCGGGACAAGGAGAAGGTGCTGCACGGGCGGGAGACCGGCGTCATCAAGCGACTGCAGCACGGCGAGTTCATCGAGGTGCACGCGGCGCTCCCGCCGGAGCGCCTGCACACCCTCACCGCGCACGACCAGCCGCAGCCGTTCGAGCTGCCGGCCGAGGTGGACGAGAACGGCGTGGCCCGCAAGGCCGGACTGCTGGCCCGCACCCGGGCCAAGCTGGCCCGCGGCTTCTACGGCGAGGGCAGCCAGATCGCCAAGCCGACGGCCGAGGAGCACCAGGAGATCAGCAGCGGCCACGGCCACCACTGATCCCGTCCGCCCCGCCGTCCGCGGACCGCACGACCGGGCCCGCCGCACACCCTGGTGTACGGCGGGCCCGGTCGTGCCGGCGGTGCGTCGGCCGGGCCGGCGGTCGTCAGCCGTGCAGGGCGACCGGGACGACGGCGAGCAGGGCCACGGCGAACACCACCGAGAGGCACACGGCCGCCCAGCGGGCGCAGATCCGGCGGCACTCGGCGCGGTAGCGGGCGGCCAGCGCGCGGCAGCGGCCCACCGCGCGGTCGACCACCTCCTCCGCGTACCGGAGGCGGTCCTCGGCGTACGCCTGCTCCAGGGCCTCCCGGTCGTCCGGTCCGAGCCAGGGGAAGCGGTCGGCGAAGGCCCGGGCGTCGCGCTGGGCCGCCGCGACCTCCGCCTCCCAGGCGAGGTAGCCCTCCAGCCGGGCGATCTCCGGGCCGGGGTCCACCGCCGGCCGGTCCGCGCGCGGGCCGGGCGGGCGCCCGGTCCGCCGCTTCGCCTCCGGCCGGGCGTCCCGCGCCTTCGGCGGACGCTGTCTGCCACCCATGACCGCTCCTTCTCCTGTGCCGTCCCGTACTGTCCGGTGCTGCTGCTGTCCT
Organism: Streptomyces sp. XY431; assembly: GCF_001279805.1. Lineage (NCBI taxonomy): Bacteria > Bacillati > Actinomycetota > Actinomycetes > Kitasatosporales > Streptomycetaceae > Streptomyces > Streptomyces sp. XY431. The sequence continues at coordinate 57,000 of NZ_LGDO01000047.1, read as the reverse complement.
CCACCCCCTGGCGGATCGCTCCGCAATCAGGCAATCACTATCAGTGACCAGGTGGGCGGGCGACCCCGACTCGCCGGGCTGCCCGGACCGCACCCGGCGCGCGGGCGCGGCCGCGCGCCGGGTCGACTCCGGCGCACCCCGGACCAAACGCACACCCGGCTCCTCCACCGTGACGCCGTGGACACGCTCCGCACACAGCCGTGTACCATCGGCGATCGGTACGGCGCCCCGCCGCGCGCCGACCCGGACCGCCCCGGCCCCGGCCGGGGGGCGAACCAGGAGGTCAGCCATGCCCGACGCCGGTCGGTTCAGCGAATTGGGCGAGCAGGGCTCGCGCGCGGTCATGGAGGCCGCGGCCGTCCTGGAACGGGAGCTGTCCGCCGGGATCACCGACGCCAAGGCGGCGACCGCCCGGCTGACCGGCGAGCACCGGGTCGACCAGGAGGAGTTCGACCGCCTGGTGGGCCGGGTCTCGGAGAACACCCACCAGCTGATCGACGCGGTGAGCGAGCGGGTCCTCGCCAGCACCACCGGCGAGGTGTCCGAGCAGGCCCAGCGGCTCGCGGCCAACGCCCACGACGTCCTCGACCTGCTGCTCGGCCTGAGCTCACTCGCCCCCGGCCTCGCCAACCAGGGCCTGCGGAACGCCTTCGGACCGCAGGGCGACCCGCGGGCCGCCGACGGCGCGGGACCGGACGAGCGGCCCCGGGGGTGACCACCGCGGCCGGACGCCCCGCCGTCGGCGCGCCGCTGGTCGAGCGCGTCCTGGCCCGGTACCGCGAGCGCACCCTCGCCGAACTCCTGCGCCACATCCCCGAGCAGAGCCCGCCCTACCTCTACGACCTGGCCGCCGACTACCCGACCCGCCCCTGCAAGGGCCTGCGGGCCGCGCTCTGCCTGGCCACCTGCGCCGCGTTCGGCGGCCGGCCCGAGCGGGCCCTCAACCCGGCCGTCACGGTGGAGCTGTTCCACAACGGCTTCCTCGTCCACGACGACATCCAGGACGGCAGCGAGCTGCGCCGGGGCGAGCCCACGCTGCCCGCCCGGTACGGCGTGGAGGTCGCGCTGAACGTCGGCAACGCGACCAACCTGCTCGGCCTGCGGCGGGTGATGGCCAACCGGCGGGCGCTCGGCGGGGAGCTGGCCTGGCGGCTGTTCGAGGAGACCGAGCTGATGTGCCGCCAGTCCCTGGAGGGGCAGGCCATGGAGATCGCCTGGATCCGGGACAACGCCTGCGGGCTGACCAGTGCCGACTACTACCGGATGTGCCTGAAGAAGACGTCCTGGTACACCTTCCTCTACCCGTGCCGCTCCGGCCTGCTGGTCGCCGAGGGGGCCGGTACGGACGCCGCCCGGCTGGACCGGTTCGGCTGGTACCTCGGCGCCGCCTTCCAGATCCAGGACGACGTGCTCAACCTGGTCGGCGCGGCCGAGGAGTACGGCAAGGAGATCGCCGGGGACCTCTGGGAGGGCAAGCGGACGCTGATGCTCATCCAGCTGCTGGAGCGCGCCACCCCGGCCGAACGCGCCCGCGCGGTGCGGCATCTGAGCCTCACCCGGTCGCAGCGCGGCCCCGAAGCGGCCGAGGACGTGGCCTGGCTGCTCGACCGGATGACGGCCTACGACTGCGTGGCCCACGCCCAGGAGGCGGCGGCCGGACTCGTCGCGGCCGCCGCGCGGGAGATCGAGGCCGTGCTGGCCGGGGCCCCCGCGGCGGCGGACGGCGGGAGCGAACGGAGCGACGGGGGCGACGCCGAAGAGGCGGCCGAAGAGGCCGCCGAGGCCCGCGCGTTCCTGCTGGCACTGCCCGACTTCGTGGTGGCCCGCGGCCGCTGACCCGTTCCCCGACCCCCGTTCGACGGCCCCCGTTCACCGCCCCTTCCTGCCGGTCCCGTCCGCCCCTGGGCGATGTCACCCCGTGTGCGTAAGATCCGGAACGTCGGTCCCGGACGGCGGGAACCGGCCGCGCGACGCCCCGCGTCACGGGGGGTGACGTCGCAAGGGTCGAGCTGGGGGTGGGGTGGCCGATGTCCGTACGATCGGGGCTGCGGGAACTCGAAAGGCTCGCCGGGCGGCTGCCGGCCGGGGCGGAACTCTACCGGCTGCGGCCGGACGGCCGGGTGCTGCTCGCGGACCGGGACGGCGCACGGGAGTTGGGACCGGAGGCCGCGCACGGGCCGGCCGGCGAGGAACTGCTGCGGTTCATCGACGAGGGCCAGTTCGCCCACTACCTGGTGGGTGACGCCAAGACCTCGCCGGAGCGGCCCTCGAACGCCACCTACAAGCTGGGCATCGTCGCCCCGCGCAGCGCGTTCACCCCGCACGCGCACGGCGGCGAGCACCTGGTACTCAGCCTCGGCCACGCCGCCTGCGGGCTGTACGACGCCGAGCGGCGCCGGGTGGTGGAGGTGCCACTGACACCGGGGCTGCTGATACGGATACCCGAGCTGATGCCGCACTCCTTCGCCAACCGGGGCCGCGAGCCGCTCAACATCCTGGCCGCCAACACCGGGTACGGCATCGACCACGAGGACTACGCGATCACCGCGGCCGAGGCCGAGCGCCGGGCGGAGACCGAACTCGCCGAGGCGCTGCGGGCGGTGGAGCACGGGCAGCGGATCGGCACGGTCGGCCGGCGGGAGCGGCTGGCCGCCGGGCTGCGGCGGCTGGCGGCCGCGCTGGAGGAGTCCACGCGATGAAGTGCCCGCGCTGCGAGACCGAGCTGCCCGGGAAGATCCGCACCGGCCGCACCTGCTGGAGCTGCCGGCAGCGGTTCGCGCTGGAGCCGAAGTACACCCGGGGGCTGCACGACCTGCGGCTGCGACGCACCGTCGAACGGCTGGGCGACGGCGGCCGGGTCGTCCTGACGGTCCAGCAGCTCCGCTGGGCGCACCACGAACGCGGGCGGCCGCCGGTCCGGCCCCGCAAGGACCCTCCCGGCCGGCCGTCCGAGCCCCGGTTCGAGGGCGTCGGCGTGCTCGCCTTCTGCCTCGGCATGGGCACCGGGCTGGTCACCGTCGCCTACTTACTGGCCACCCGGTTGCCGGCCGCGATCATCCTGGCGGCCGTGGCCGGGTTCTTCGGCCTGGCGATGCTCGGGGCGATGGCGCAGGACGCGGTCCGGCTGCTGCGGCGCAAGCGGATCAGGGCCCGGTGGGAACTGGCCGAGCGGCAGTGGCAGTTGCGGCGCGAGCTGCTGCGGCGGCAGGAGGACGCCTGGACGACGCCGCTGGACAACCGCCCGGACTGGACCGACGCGGAGTTCCGGATCAAGGTCCTGAACCCCTGGGCCGAGGTCTACGGCGGCCTCCCGACCGGGGTGGTCGAGGACTCCGCCGTCCGGCCCTCGGTACCGGACGGGTCGCCGGTGCTCGCGGTGCTCTGCCCGGACCGGACGGTCACCGCCTTTCTGCACGCCAACACCTTCGCCGTGCGCTACCGGGCGGTGATCGTCGCCTCGGCGGCCGAGCTGCCGGACGACCTGCCCGTGATCGTGCTGCACGACGCCTCCCCGCAGGGCCTGCTGCTGGTCCGCGAGACCAGGGCCGCGCGGCCGGCCGTCCCGGTGGTGGACGCCGGACTGTCGGCCCGCACCGCGGTGGCGGCCTGGGACCGGGCCGTCCACCTGTACGAGCACCAGGAGCGCAAGCCCTTGGAGGAGCTGCTGGCGCGGCTGCCGGGGCTGTCCGAGCGGGAGCACAACTGGCTCGCCAAAGGGCTGTGGAGCCCGCTGGTGGCGGTGCCGCCCAAACGGCTGCTGACGATGGCCGAACGGGCCGCCGAGCGGGCGCTGCACGGAAATGTCGGATTCCTCAGCTGGCCGGTGCCGGAGGTACCGCGATGATCTGCCCGCACTGCTCGAAGAACCTGATCCAGCGTGAGCGCACCAAGCGCCGTTGCTCGTTCTGCCGCAAGGAGTTCGCCCTCGACCCCAAGCTCGACGGCCTCGGGCTGCACGACGTCCGGATCCGCAAGGTCACCGAGAAGCTCTCCGACCAGGGCCGGCTGACCGTCACCGACGGGCAGCTGGCCTACGCCCTGCAGCACCGGGGGCGGCCGCCGCAGCGGTTCCGGGGCGACAGGAACAAGGCGACCGGGCTGCTCGTCCCCGGGCTGATCGGGCTCCTCGCCTCCCTCGCCCTGCTCGACTCCGGCTTCGGCCAGCTGCTCGTCCTGGTCGCGCTGCTGCTGATCGGCCTCTCTATCCGGCAGTTCATGCTGGTCGGAGTCCCCGCGCCCGACATCTCGGTACACTCCCGCTGGACCGAGGACGACTTCCGCAGCACCGTGCTGGACCGGTGGCGGGCCACCTACGGCGCCCTGCCGCCGGGGCTGGTGGACGGCCGACTGGTCCCGCCCGGGCCGCCGCCCGCCGCCCCGGCCCTCGCCCTGCTCTGCCCGGACCGGACGATCACCGCCTTCCTGCGCGCCAACGGGTACGCCGAACGCCACCGCGCGCTGCTGGTGCACGACCTGCGCGAGGTCCCGGCCGGACTGCCGCTGGTGGTGCTGCACGACGCCTCGCCCCAGGGCCACCTGCTGGCCGCCGACGCACGCGCCGCCCGCCCCGGCCTGCGGGTGCTGGACGCCGGGCTGTCGGTGCGCACCGTGCTGGTCGACGAGACCAAGTACACGCTGCTGCGCGACCTGCACCGCCCGGAGGAGCTCTACGTCCGCCTGCAGCGGGCGGTGCCCGAGCTGACCGGCAGCCAGCGGACGTGGTTCGCCGAGGGCTGGTGGACCCCGCTCGCCGCGCTGGCCCCGAAGCGGCTGCTGGCGATCGCCGACCGGGCCGCCGAGCGGATCACCGCGCCGCCGGCACCCCGGGCCCCGTCCGCGCTGCGGACCGGACCGGTGCGCTCCCCGGCGGCGGGACGGCCGGAGAACCCGCTGGAGACCCGTCGCCGGGCGCTCGCCGTCGGCTTCATGAGCTGGCCCGAACCCGAGGCGGACGACGCGCCCGGCGGGGCCCGGCCGGACGGCCCGGACCTCGGCAAGGGCCCCGCGTGAGCGCGGGGACGACGAAAGGCAGGAACCCCATGACGCTGCGTCCGCTCCTGGACGGCGCGCTGACCGTCGCCGCCGGCCGGGCCGGGGCGCCCGGCGGGCTGCGGTACACCGAGCGGCAGCTCTACTACGAGCTGTGCCGGGTACTCCAGCCGCTGCACGCCGGGCCGCGCCGGATCCCGTACACCCTGGCACCGCCCGTCCGGTACGCCCGGTTCGCCGCCGCACTGGCCGCGCGCCGGGACGAGCTGCCCGGCCTGCTGCCGCCGGCCGCGCCCCGTCCGACCGGCCCCCGCGCGGCCGCCGCCGAGGAGCCCGACCTCTACGACTACGGGCTGCCCCGGCTGCTGGTCTGCCAGAGCCGGGAGATCGCCGCGATGCTGATCGCCAACGACCTCCACCTGGAGGCCGCCTGCCCGGTGCTCCCGGCCGACGAACTGCCGCTGGACGAGCGGCTGGTGGGCGCGCTGGAGCGGGCCGGCGGGGCCGTGGTGCACGTGCTGCACGATGCCAGCCCCTCCGGGCTTGCCTGCTTCGAGCAGGTCAAAACCACGTACGGAGCAGCGGGGGCCGGGCCGACGGGAGCCGGGCCGACGGGCGTCCGGGTGCGCTCGATGGGCCTGGTGCCCCGGCACGCCGGAACCCTGCACCTCACCTCCGGGCGCGGGCCGCACGGCCATCGGGGACCGCTGCCCGCCGGGCTGCGCCCCGAGGAGCGGGCCTGGCTCGGCAGCGGCCGGACCATCGAACTGGCCGCCGTCGCCCCGGCCCGGCTGCTGCACACCGTGATCCGCCAGCTGCGCGGCGGCGGGACGGCCGGTGCGCGCCGCGCCCCGCTGCACCGGCGGGTCAGCGCCGCGCGCGGCAGCGGCTTCCTCAGCTGGCCGGCCGGCTGAACCCCGCTCCGCTCCCCGACCCGCTCCCCGACCCGTAGACAACTGCCCGACCTGCCCGAGTCTGTGAGGACCCCGCACCCATGAGCAACGCACGCCATCTCGGCTACCGCGACGAACTGCTGGCGGACGGCCAAGTCCACCGCCGGTACGAGGACGGCCGCAGCGAGTGGCGCCGGCGCGGCACCGACCGGCAGATCCACTGGCACGACAGCCTCGGCCGCTCCGGCACCGACGAGCCGCTCGGCCGCGACCTGGTCAAACGACGGTTCGCGGACGGCACCGCCGAGTACGGCCGCGACATCGGCTACGGCCGCACCGTGTGGGGCGGCGGTCTGGTCACCCTCAACCGCAGCTCCTTCGGCGGACGGCTCGGGGTGGTGGTCGGCGCCCTCGGGGTGGCCGGCGTCGCCGCGATCACCGCCGCCCAGCTGCCGCCCTTGGCCCTGTCCGAGGTCGAGGAGGAGGAACTGCGCCAGCAGGCCCGCCAGCAGACCTCAGGCGGCGGCGGTGACGGCGGCGGCAGCAGCAGCAGCGGAAGCGGCGACATATCGGCGGACGACGACGGGTCCGGGGACCACCACGGGGACCCCGGATCCCCTGGCGCCACCGAGGACTTCGGCGACTGGGGCGACTCCGACGACGGCTGGGACGGCGACGACTTCGGCTGAGCCGCGCCACCCCGGCCGCCCTCCGGCCGCCCCCGGCTGCCACCCGGCCACCCCGCCAGCCGCCCGCGGACCACCCGCGGGCCGCCGTCCGACGAAAGGCACCGCTCCACCATGCCCCGCTGCTGCGCCCTCGCCGGCCCCGACGCCGACCGGGCCCGCGCCCACCTCGCCGCACTCACCGGCGGCACCGCGCCGAACGGCGCCCCGGCCGCCCTCCTCCCCGCCGAACCCGGCTTCGCCACCGGCCCGTTCACCGTCGACGGCCGCACCGCCGTCGGCGAGGTGACCCTGCACAACCGGCCCCAGCTGCTCGCCGCCCTCGCCGCGGCCGGCTCCCCTGTACCCGCGGACCTGCCGGACGGCGAACTGCTGCTCCGGCTCTGGCTGCGGCTCGGCACGGACGGCCTGCGGCAGGCCGACGGGATGTTCGCGCTCGCCGTCGTCGACGGCGCCGACCTGGTCCTGATCCGCGACCACGTGGGCGCCCGCACCCTGTTCCACGCCCGCGCCGACGGCTGCTGGGCCGCGTCCACCTCGCTCCGCGCCCTGCGCCGCTGGCCCGCGCTCGGCACCGGCCTCGACCTGGCCGCCGTCCGCTCCTTCCTCACCTTCGCCTACCTGCCCGGCGAGGAGACCCTGCTGCGCGGCGTGCACGAGGCACTGCCCGGCCGGGTGCTGCGGCTCGCCGCCGACGGCAGCACCCGGCAGGAACCGTTCTGGGAACCGGCCGAGCACCTGCCCGAGGGCGAGGCCCCGCCCGCCGAGGAGTACGCCCGGGAGCTGCGCGCCCTGCTCGAAGGGGCCACCGCACGGAGGCTGCCGGCCGGCGGTCCGGTCGGCGTGCTGCTGTCCGGCGGCGTCGACAGCTCACTGGTCACCGCGCTCGCCGCCCGGCTGCACGACCACCCGGTGCACACCTACTCGATCAGCTTCGGCGACCGGCTGCCCAACGAGCTGGGGTACTCCGGACTGGTCGCCGACCACTGCGGCACCCGGCACCGGATCCTCACCGTCTCCGGCGAGGAGGTCGCCGCCCGGCTCGCCGACACCGTCGCCCTGCTCGACAGCCCGGTCGGCGACCCGCTGACCGTGCCCAATCTGATGCTCGCCGAGGCGGTCGCCGCCGACGGGATCACCGTCTCGCTCAACGGCGAGGGCGGCGACCCGGTGTACGGCGGCCCGAAGAACCTGCCGATGCTGGTCCACGAGATGCACCGCGACAACCCCGCCCCCGAGGTGCGGGCCGAGGCCTATCTGCGCTCCTACCGCAAGTGCTACGAGGACCTGCCGCTGCTGCTCACCGGCGAGGCCCTGCGGGCGCTGGCCGACGAACCGCAGCCGCGCCGCTTCGTCGCCCCGTACCTCTCCCCCGGGCCGATGCACTCGCTGCTCAACCAGCTGCTGCACTGCAACCTGCGGACCAAGGGCGCCCACCACATCCTCACCAAGGTCGAGCGGCTCACCGCCTCGCGCGGGGTGCAGGGCCGCTCACCGCTGTTCGACCGGCAGGTCGTCGACCACGCCTTCGCCACCCCGCCGACCCTCAAGCTGCGCGGCACGGTGGAGAAGTGGATCCTCAAGGAGGCCGTCCGCGACCTGCTGCCGGGCGCGGTCGTGGACCGGCCGAAGAGCGGTATGCGGGTCCCGGTCCAGCAGTGGCTGCACGGGCCGCTGCGCGACCTGTCCGCCGAGCTGCTGCTCGGGCGCACCGCGCGCGAGCGCGGCCTGGTGCGGCCGGACACCGTGCGCACCTGGATGCGCCGGGAGGGCACCCTGCTGCCGCGCCAGGGCGGGAAGCTCTGGCTGGTGCTCACCCTCGAACTCTGGCTGCGCGCCTACGACCTGTGATCCGGGTCGAGCCCTGTTCCGCCCCTGTCCCCATTCCCCGAGCTGTCCTCCCTTTCCACTGACCCGGCCCGGAGGCCCCGTCATGGCACCGTCCACCGTTTCCGCCGCCCCCGAACTCCACCTGACCGACCCGCGCACCGGCCACACCCGGGGCACCCTCGTCCCGGCGCGCTCCGGGCAGGTCGCCGAGACCGTGGCCCGGGCCCGGGCCGCCGGGCCGCGCTGGCGCGCGCTCACCCCGCGCGAGCGCGAGCGCCGCCTCGACGCGCTGGCCGACCTGATCGAGCGGCACCTCACCGAGTACACGGTGCTGGAGCAGGCCGGCACCGGGAAGCCCGAGACCGAGGCCGCCGCCGAGGTCCGCGAGGTCGCCGACCTGTTCCGCTTCTACGCGGGGGCCGCCCGCACCGGCACCGCCCCCGCCGCCGGCCGCTACCTGCCGGGGCACGAGAGCTGGGTGCGCTGGGAGCCGGTCGGCGTGGTCGCGGCCGTCGTCCCGTGGAACTACCCGCTGCTGATGGCCGCCTGGCGCTGCGCCCCGGCCCTCGCCGCCGGGAACACCGTGGTGCTCAAGCCCGCCGAGACCACCCCCGACTCGGCGGCGCTGCTCGCCGCCCACGCCGCCGAGGCGCTCGGCGAGGACGTGCTGACCACCCTGGCCGGTGACCGCGAGAGCGGCCGGCTGCTGGTCGCCGCCGAGGTGGACCTGATCGCCTTCACCGGCAGCGCCGCCGCCGGCGCCGACATCGCCGCCCGGGCCGGCCACCGCCGGGTCAGCCTGGAACTCGGCGGCAACAGCCCGGTCCTCGTCCTGCCCGACGCGCCCGGCCACACCTGGTCCGCGCTCGCCGCCGCGTGCACCTACAACGCCGGTCAGAGCTGCGCCGCGCCCGCCCGGGTGATCACCCTCACCGAGAACTACGAGCGGACCGTCACCGCCCTCGCCGCCGCCCTCGGCGCCCGCGAGGCGGGCCGCGACTTCGGTCCGCTCAACAACCCCGACCAGGCCGCCCGGTACGACAAGCTGCTCGCCGCCTCCGCCGCCGGGCGCTCGCTGCCCGCGCCCGGCCGCGGCGACGGCCTCTGGCGTCCCGCCCGACTGCTCGCGGACCTCCCGGACGACGACCCGGCGGTGGTGGAGGAGGTGTTCGGCCCGCTGCTGACCGTCCAGCACGCCCCCACCGTCGAGGCCGCGCTCGCGCTCGCCAACGGGGTGCCGCAGGCCCTCGCCGCCAGTGTCTGGACCGCTGACCTGTCGACCGCCCTCGACCTGACCGCCCGGCTGGACGCGGGCGAGACCTGGATCAACTGCCACCTCGCCCAGAGCGCCGAGCTCCCGCACAGCGGCCGGGGCACCTCCGGCCAGGGCATCGACCTGTCCACCCTCGCCCTGCACGAGTACCAGCGCCCCAAGACGGTGACCGCCCGCCTCCGCGACGGCGGCTGAGTCCGGGGGCCGCCCCGGCGCGCGCGACGGGCCGCCCGCATGCGGGCGGCCCGTCGGAGTCGGCAACCAGGGGGCTCAGGCGAAAGCGCCGGGGCGGCCGAGGGCGACCAGGCGGTGGTCCTTGGTGCCGATGTAGATGCGCCCCTTGTCGGTGGCGGGCACCGAGAACTTGCTCACCGTGCCGATCGGGACGGAGCGGCGCAGCTTGAGCGTGCCGTCGACCGGTACGGGGTCGTACGCCCGCAGTTCGCCGCCCTCGCCGTACTTCCCGGTGCCGGACCAGATCACCCAGACCAGGGCGGAGCCGGTGCGGGTGCCGTCGGAGGTGACGACGGGTGAGCCGGACATCTTGAGGAAGTCCTCGGCGCTGGTGCCGGCGTTGCTCAGCTTCGGGAGGCCGGCGGCGGTCACCCCGTACTTGAGGGCGCGCAGCTTGCCGTAGTTCTCCACGGTGTAGACGTAGCCGCCGTCGCCGCCCCAGACCGCGGGGTGGCCCCACACGCCGCCGTAGGGGCCGGTGAGGCCGACGACCTTGTCGGTGCCGTTCGGGCCCTGGCCGGTGCCGCCGAGGTCGTCGCGGTCGAGCAGGAAGATCCGTCCGTCCTTGCCGACCTGGACCATGAGGTGGGGGTGGGCGGCGGTGCCGAAGCCGGACGGGAGGGCGACCGGGCCGCCGGAGCCGAGGTCGGTGTCCTTCTTGTCGAGGGTGGCGTTGTTGGTCGGGCTGAAGAAGTCCGCGGGGGCGAAGCCGCCGTCCGCGTCGACGGCGAAGCGGATCACGGACTCGCCGAGGCCGCCGGGCGGGCGGTTGCCGGGGCCGGGGGCGGGCGAGGCTCCGGCGCCCTGCCCGTTGGCGGTGGTGAGGAAGAACCGGCCGGGGCCGTCGGAGACCAGGCCGCTGCCGGACATCCAGACGGAGGCGCGCTGGGTGTCGGAGCCGGCGACGGTGGAGAACAGGGTGAGCCGGCGGGTGCGGGTGTCGAGGCCGGCCACCGTGCCGATGTAGTCGCCGATGCCGCAGAGCGAGCCGAAGCCGAAGTAGAGCCGGCCGTCGAGCAGCAGCAGTCCGGGGCGCTGGAGCGAGCGGTAGGCGTTGAAGGGCTTGCCGGGCGCGTTCACCGGGTCGCCCTGGACGGTGACGGGCCAGCCGCTGCGCTCGGCGCCGGTCCGGGCGTCGAGCGCGTGCACGTAGTGGTGCGGGTGGTGGTCGTCGGGGCCGTCGTCGACCTTGCTGGTGAGGTAGACGGTGCCGGTGGCGGGGTCGTAGACCGGGGTGGAGGTGGTGCCGACGTTGGGGCCGGGGTCGGAGCAGCCGATGGCGGCGGAGGCCCAGGCCGGGCCCATCCCGCGGTGCCAGGTGATCTTCCCGGTCCTGGCGTCGAGGCCGTAGACGTGGTTGGTCTCGGTGGCGACGACGACGGTGTCACCGATCACCAGGGGCTGGGCGAAGACCTGGCCGTCGAGCTGGGTGGAGAAGCGGACGCCGAAGTCGGACCGGTCGACCTCGGCCGGGCCGAGCAGCGGTTCGTCGCGGTCCCAGGCGGTGCGGTCGTTGCCGAAGGAGATGGTGGTGACGTCGGCGCGGGCGGTGCCGGCGGCGAGCGGGGCGAGCAGGGCGAGGCCGGTGAGGAGTGCGGCGGCGCGCGGCAGACGGCGGGCCGGGCGGGGCCGGGCGGCCGGGTGGGAGCCGGGGGTGGTGCGGTTCATGGCGCCATGGTTCGGCGGGCCGGGCGGGCCCACCAGCGGAAGTGGTCCAGTCGGCGGGCGGCCGTTCGCGGCGTTCACCGGACACGCGACCGAAGTTGATCTATCGTCGTCCCGGCGCGTCGAAGTCCCGGCACGTCGAACAACGAACGGGGAGAACAGCGGTGCGGTACGGAATCATCGGCACGGGCGGAGTCGCGCGGACCATCGCGGACAAACTGGTGGCGCTCGGGCACGACGTGACCCTGGGGTCGCGCAGCAAGGACAACGAGGCCGCGGCGGCCTGGGCCGAGCAGGCGGGGCCGACCGGCCACCACGGCACCTTCGCGGAGGCGGCGGAGTTCGGCGAGGTCGTCCTGAACGCCACCCCGGGGACGGTCGCCCTGGACGCGCTGCGGGCGGCGGGCCCGGAGCGGCTGTCGGGCAAGCTCCTGATCGACCTCTCCAACCCGCTGGTCTTCTCGCCCGAGGGCGAGCTGTCCCTGGACCCGGTGAACACCGACAGTGTCGGTGAGCGGATCCAGCGGGAGTTCCCGCAGGCCCTGGTGGTGAAGACGCTCAACACGGTGACCGCCCCGGTGATGGTGGACCCGTCCCGGCTCGCCGGCGAGCACAACATGTTCGTCGCGGGCGACGACGAGGAGGCCAAGGCGCGGACGGTGGCGCTGCTGGGCACCTTCGGCTGGCCGGCGGGGTCGGTGATCGACCTGGGCGACATCACGGGCGCCCGGGCGATGGAGATGATGATGCCGTTCTGGATCCGGCTGATGCGGGCCTTCGGCACGGCGGAGTTCAACTACTCCTTCAAGCACGCGAAGTAGCCGCACGGACGCGCCCCGCCCCCCTGCCGAGGGGGACGGGGCGCGTTCTCGTGCGGGCGTGCGGCTACCGGCGGCCGGTGGCGGCGTGCACCCGGTCGGCCGGGTCGTCCTCGACCGGTTCCGGGGTGCCGGCCGGGCCGGGCACCCGGACGGTGCCGACCGGCGGCCGGTCCGCTCCCCCGGCCCGGGCACCGCGCCCGCGCCGGCCCGCGGCGCGGGCGGCCTCGGCGAGGGCGAGCTGCCGGTCGGCCTCGGCCTGGATGGCGTCCTTGTCGCCGATCTCGGCGTCCGGCAGCGCGTCGGGGAGGATGTCCTCCAGCAGGCGCAGCGGCCGGTAGGCGAGGCCGAGCAGGCCCCAGACCGCGAGCAGCAGTCCGACCACGACGAGCAGCAGTCCGGCGCCGCGGCCCGGTCCGGTGCCGATCACCAGGCCGACGGAGTCGGCGAGCGCGCCGCCGGGGCGCATCAGCGGCTCGAAGAGGTGGTCGGAGAGCGGGCCGGCGGTGAGGAAGCCGAGTGGCATCATCGACATGGCGAGCATCTGGTTGGTGGCCAGGACCCGGCCCTGGAGCTCCATCCCGACCTTGGTCTGGATCAGCGACATCCAGTGCGAGTTGAGGATCATCATCGATCCCCAGAGCAGGAAGAGCCCGCAGGCGGTGAAGGCGGTCTCGGGGCGGCTGCCGGTGAGGACGGCGGCGAGGCCGACCACCGAGGTGAAGCCGATCATGCCGACGGAGCGGCGGCGGGTGCCTCCCCAGAGCCCCATGACCAGGGCGCCGACCATCGCGCCGAGGCCGCCGAGGGCGGTGATGACGCTGAGCTGGAAGGGCGTGCCGTTGGCCAGCACCATCGGGGTGACCAGCACGGTGGCGACGGCGAACAGGTAGTTGAACACCACGAAGAAGACCACCATGGCGACCAGGCTGTGCCGGCGCGCGATGTACCGCCAGCCGGTGACGACCTCGCGCCAGAGCGGCTCCTCCTGCTTGTCGAACATCGCGTTCGGGAAGCGGACCAGCAGCAGGCAGGTGACCCCGGTGAGGAAGGTCGCCATGTCGAACAGCACGACGCCGTGCAGGCCGACCAGGGAGACCAGCACACCGCCGGCCAGGATGGCCATCATGTCGCCGGCACCGGTGCCGAGTTGGGCGAGACCGTTGGCCTGGCCGAGGTAGCGCTTGGGCACCAGTTGGGTGATCGCGGCGAGGTAGGCGGGCCGCTGGAAGGCCCCGCAGGTGGAGCCCAGGCAGGCCACGATGTAGATGTGCCAGACCTCCAGGAGGTCGGTCCAGAGCAGTACGCCGAGGCCGAGCATGCCGGCGGCGGCCACGGTGTCCGTGACGATCATGATCTTGCGCCGGTCGACCCGGTCGGCTATCGCGCCGGCGATCGGCAGCAGCAGGACGGCCGGCAGCACCGCGATGAACGAGATCATCGCGAAGTCGAAGGCCGAGCCGGTCTGCTGGTAGACCCAGACGCCGAGGGCGAAGGTGGAGAGGCTGGTGCCGATCATCGAGACGAACTGGCCGATCGCGACCTTGGCGAAGGTGCCCAGTTCTGCCCTGGCGGCCGGGCGCTTCTCGGCGACCTGGTCGGCCACCTCGCCGGTGGCGGCGAACCCGGCCAGCACCCGGGCGAGTTCAGCGGCCTGGTGCTTGAGGAAGTAGTGCCCGGCGCGCGGGACGACCGCGAGGTCCACGGTGTCGCCGAAGTGCTCCCACTCGGTGTACCGCTCCTGGTAGAGCAGGGTGGCGCGGTCCTTCTCGCCGACCACGCAGAGGATCGGGGCGTCGATCTTCTCCGGCCGCTCGTCCCCGTAGGCGCGGGTGTAGAACTCCTCGGCCTGCCGGACGTCGTGGCGCAGCGCCCGGACCAGGAAGTCCTGTTCGGCCTGGTCGTAGACGTCGGTGAAGCCGCCCATCGCGCGCAGGAACTCCAGGTAGCCGCGGTTGGACAGCGCCCGGTCGCCGGGCATCCGCCGGGCCATCCACTCGGCGAAGCGGCCGGGCAGCCGGGCGGCCGGGAAGGTGCCGCCGAGGGCGAGTCCGCGCAGGTCGACGCCGGCCGCCTCCAGCCGGGAGCCGAGGGCGGTGGCCAGCGCCCCGCCCAGGCAGTGGCCGTAGAGCAGCACCGGGCCGTCGACCTGCTCCAGCACCTGGGCGGTCAGGGTGTCGGCGAGGGTGTCGAGTTCGGCGAGTTCGTCGTCGGGGCGGCTCGGGTCGTGGCCGGGCAGCTCGACGGCGTAGAGCCGGTGGCCGGCCGGCAGCGCGTCGGCGAGCGGCTGGAAGGTGATCGGGCTGCCGCCGCCGTAGGGCACGCAGACGACGTTCATCCGGGCCGGCGCGTTGCCCCGGGTGAGCTTGTGCAGCAGGGTGCGCGGCCCCTCGTCGGCGGTGCCGCCGGCCCGGGCGTCGATCAGCGCGGCGAGTTCGCGGACGGTGGGGTGCTGGAACAGGTCGATGACCGACAGTCCGTTGCCGATCAGCCGGACGGCGTGCACGGCGGAGAAGGAGTCGCCGCCGAGCGCGAAGAAGTCGTCGGCGGCGCCGATCTCCTCGGTCGCCAGGACCTTCAGGTAGGCGGCGGCCACGACGTGCTCGGTCTCCGTGGTGAGCTCGCCGCCGCCGGCGGCGGGCTGGACGGCGGCCGGCTCGGGCAGGGCGGCCCGGTCGACCTTGCCGTTGGCGTTCAGCGGCAGGGCGTCCAGGACGACCAGGGCGGCCGGGACCATGTAGTCGGGCAGCCGGGTGCGCAGCGCGGCGCGCAGTTCGCCCGGGTCGGGCGCGGCGGCCGGGTCGGCGGGCACCAGGTAGCCGACCAGGGAACCGGTGGCGCCCTCGCCCCGGGTGACCACCACGGCCTCGCGGACCTCGGGGCGGGCGGTCAGCTCGGCCTCGACCTCGCCGATCTCGACCCGGAAGCCGCGGATCTTGACCTGGTGGTCGATCCGGCCGAGGAACTCGATCGCGCCGTCGGGGCGGCGGCGGACCAGGTCGCCGGTGCGGTAGCAGCGGCGGCCGTCCACCTCCAGGAAACGTTCGGCGGTGAGGTCCTCGCGGCCGAGGTAGCCACGGGCGACGCCGCCGCCGGAGACGTACAGCTCGCCGGGGACACCCACCGGGACGGGGCGGCGGCGGGCGTCCAGCAGGTGTGCGGTGACATTGCCGAAGGGGCGGCCGAGCGGTGCGGTGACCGCGTCGCCGAGGTCGGCGGGGACGGGCGCGCCGAGCATCGAGACGGTGGTCTCGGTGGGCCCGTAGTGGTTGTGCAGCGCCAGGTCGGGCCGGGCGGCGCGGATCCGGGCCACCAGGTCGGGCCGCAGCGCCTCGCCGGCGCAGATCAGCAGCCGGGCCGGGAGGATCGCGTCGAGGCCGGCGCCGTGCGCGGCCAGGCCCTCCAGGTGGCTGGGGACGAGCTTGACGGCGTCGATCCGGTGCTCGGCCGTGTAGGCGGCGAAGGCCTCCGGGTCGGTGGCCTGGTCCCGGGTCAGCAGGTGCAGGCAGCCGCCGCCGGTGAGCGCGCCGAACACATTGGTGGTGCCGAGGTCGGCGGCGAAGGTGGAGACCAGGGCCCAGTTCCAGCCCGTCTGGTCGCCGCCGACGCGCTCGCGCAGGCCGTGCAGGTAGTTGCGGTAGTTGCGGTGCTCGACCGCGACGCCCTTCGGGGTGCCGGTGGAGCCGGAGGTGAAGAGCAGGTAGCAGAGGTGCTCGGGGCGGACGTCCACCTCGGGCGCGTCGGGCCGTTCGGTGCCGTCCGGGACGACCACCGGGTGGCCGCCGGTGAGGCGTCCGCGCTGGTCCTCGGTGGTGACGACGGCCGCGACGCCGGCGGCGTCGAGCAGGGCGTTGATCCGCCCGTCCGGGTAGATCGGGTCGAGCGGCAGGTAGGCGCCGCCGGCCTTGAGGATGGCGAGCATGCCGACGACCAGGGCGGCGGAGCGCTCGACCAGCAGGCCGACCGGGCGGTCCGGGCCGACGCCCTGGGCGCGCAGCCGGTGGGCCAGCGCATTGGCGCGCCGGTCGAGTTCGGCGTAGTCGAGGACCTCGTCGGCGCCGCGTACGGCGGGCGCGTCGGGGGTGCGGCGGGCCTGCTCCTCGACCAGGCCGTGCAGGGTGCCGCCGAGGTCCCAGCCGCGCGGGGCCTCGTCGTGCCACTCGACGAGTTGCCGCTGCTCGGACGGGGTGAGCAGCGGAAGGTCGGCGAGCGGGCGGTCGGGGCCGGCGGCCATCGCGTCGAGGGTCGTGGTGAGGTGGCCGAGGAAGCGGCGGACGGTGGGCTCGTCGTACAGCTCGGTGCGCCAGATCAGGTCGGCGGCGAGTTCGCCGCCGGTGTCGACGACGGCCACCGAGAGGTCGAACTTGGCGGTGTCGGTGCCGATCGGCCGCCAGTGGACGGTGTGGCCGGGCAGCTCGGGGCGGGCCTCGGCCTGGTTGTGGACGTTCAGCAGGACCTGGAACAGCGGGGTGTGGGCGAGTTCGCGCTCCAGGCCGAGCGCGTCGATCAGCCGCTCGAACGGCAGGTCCTGGTGGCCGTAGGCGCCGAGGGTGGCGTCCTTGACCCGCTCCAGGAGTTCGCGGACCGTCGGGTCGCCGGAGAGATCGGTGCGCATCGCCAGGGTGTTGACGAAGCAGCCGACCAGCGGCTCGGTCTCGCTGCGGGTGCGCCCGGCGATGGGGGTGCCGACGGTGACGTCCTCGCTGCCGGTGTACCGGCCGAGGACGGTCTGCAGGGCGGCCAGCAGCACCATGTAGACGGTGCTGCCGGTCCGTTCGGCGAGGGCGCGGATCCTGCGGGTGCGCTCGTCGCCGAGCGCCTCGGTGAACCGGGCGCCCTCGGTGCCGGCGACGGCCGGCCGGGGCCGGTCGGCGGGCACGGTGACGGTGGTGGCGGCGCCGCGCAGGCGCTCCTGCCACCAGGCCTGCTGCCGGTCGAGTTCGGCGGCGAGCTCGGTCCGCTGCCAGTGCGCGACGTCCGCGTACTGGACGGGCAGCGGCTCGAAGGCCGGGGCCCGCCCGGCGCGGCGGGCGCCGTAGGCGGTGGCGAGGTCGCCGAACAGGACGCCGATCGACCAGCCGTCGGCCGCGATGTGGTGCAGCACCAGGCTGAGGACGGCACCCTCGTCGGTGCGCAGCAGGGCGGCCCGCAGCGGCAGGTCGGCGGCCAGGTCGAAGGGGCGGCGGGCCTCGGCCGCCAGCCAGTCGTCGATCCGGTCGGCGGGGACGTCGGCGGTGGTGAGGACGAGGCCCTCGGCGGGTCTCGGTTCGGGGCTGACCTCGCCGTCGACGGTCGGATAGACGGTGCGGAGCACCTCGTGCCGGGCGAGGACGTCGGTGAGCGCGGCGGCGAGGGCGGCCTCGTCGGGCTCGCCGTCGAGGTGCAGGGCGAGCGGGATGTGGTAGGCGGCGCTGTCCGGTTCGTACTGGGCGAGGAACCACATCCGGCGCTGGGCCGAGGAGAGCGGGGGCGCCGTGCCCTCGGGGCGCGGGGTGATGGTGCGGTGCTCGGCGCCGCCGGCCGCGGCCGCCGCCTTGGCGGCCTTGGCCTTGGCGAGGCGGCGGCGCAGCAGTTCCTGCCGGCGGGCGGCCTGGTCCGGCTGCGGGGCCGATTGCTGGGCCGGTTGCCGGTCCTGCTGCGGGGCCGGTTGCTGGGCAGGTTCCTGGGCCGGGGTCGGCCCGGTGGTGCTGTGCTCGGTCATGCGGTCTCCCCCGTCAGGGCGCCGGTGTCGCCGGCGGCCGGGCATGCTTCCAAGGTCCCGGTCCTGCCGGTGTCGCCGGCGGCTCGGGGGTGGGTGGGGCGGTTCACAGGGTGCTCCCGGCGGTCTCGTCGAGGCCGTCCAGGTCACCGAGGTCGTTCAGGTCACCGAGGTCGTCGAGGTCGTCGATCTCCGCCAGCAGGCGCTCCTCGACCCGGCGGGCCAGCGCGGCCAGGGTGCGGTCCTCGAAGACGGTCCGCAGCGGCAGTTCGGTCTCGAAGGTGTCCCGGATCCGCGCCAGCAGCCGGGTGGCGAGCAGCGAGTGCCCGCCGAGGGCGAAGAAGTCGTCGTGCCGGGAGACCCGCTCGACCTTGAGGACCTCGATCCACAGGTCCGCGAGCAGTTCCTCGCAGTCGCCCTCCGGCGGGGCGCCGGCCCCGCCGAGCTGCGGCACCGGCAGCGCGGCCCGGTCGACCTTGCCGCCGGGAGTCAGCGGCAGCGCGTCGAGCAGGACGAGCCCGGCAGGCACCATGTAGTCGGGCAGCCGCTCGGTCAGTGCGGTGCGCAAGGCGTCCTCGGTCAGGCCCGGGGCGACGGCGTAGCCGGCCAGGGCCGGTCCGGCCGGGGTCTCGACGAGCCGGGCGGCGCCCGCGGCGACCCCCGGCAGGGCGGTGAGCGCGGCCTCGATCTCGCCCAGCTCGATCCGGAAGCCGCGCAGCTTGACCTGGGCGTCGGCACGGCCGTGGTACTCCAGCCGGCCGTCGGCCCGGCGGCTGGCGAGGTCGCCGGTGCGGTACATCAACGCGCCGTCGGTGCGGCCCGGTTCGGCGGTGAAGCGCTCGGCGGTCAGCTCGGGCCGGCCGTGGTAGCCGAGCGCGACGCCCGCACCGGCGATGCACAGCTCGCCGATGCCGTTGACCGGGACGGGCTGGCCGGAGCCGTCGAGCAGGTGCAGCCGGGTGTTGGCGACGGGCGCGCCGAGGGCCACCACACCGCCGTGGGCGGCGAGTTCGGGGGTGACCCGCTGGACGGTGGACCAGACGGTGGTCTCGGTCGGGCCGTAGAGGTTCCACAGCGAGCCGACCCGGCCGAGCAGGGCGCGGGCGAGGTCGGCGGTGAGCGCCTCGCCGCCGCACAGCGCGGTCAGTCCCGGGCGGCCGGCCCAGTCGGCCTCCAGCAGCGTCCGCCAGGTGGCGGGGGTGGCCTGGAGGTGGGTGACGCCCTGCTTCTCCACCCAGGCGCCGAGCGCGGCCCCGTCGGTGGCGGTGGCCCGGTCGGCGATCTCCACCCGGGCGCCGGTGACCAGCGGCAGCCACAGCTCCAGGCCGGCGATGTCGAAGGTGACGGTGGTGACGGCGGCCATCACGTCCCGCTCGGTGAGGCCGGGTTCGCGGCCCATCGAGGTGAGGAAGTTGACGATCGCCCGGTGCGGCACGGCCACGCCCTTGGGGCGGCCGGTGGAGCCGGAGGTGTACAGCAGGTAGGCCGGGTCCTCCGGGCCGACCGTGACGTCCGGCGCCTGGGCGGGGGCGGCGGCGTGCGCGGGCCCGTCCACGAGGACGGCCTCCCGGCCGTCCAGCAGTTCGTCGCCGGCGGTCGCGCCCTCGGCGACCACCACGGTGACGCCGGCGTCGTCGAGCACGGCCCGGTTGCGGGCGAGCGGCTGGTCGACGTCGAGCGGCAGGTAGGCGGCGCCGCTGCGCAGCACGCCGAGCAGGGCGGCGGGCAGCAGCCGGCCGCGCCGGACGGCGACCGCGACCAGGTGGCCGGGGCCGACGCCGCGGGCGCCCAGCAGGTGGGCCAGCCGGTCGGCGGTGTCGAGGAGTCCGGCGTAGTCGAGGGTGCCGTCGGCGGCGGACACGGCGGGCGCGTCCGGGGTGCGGGCGGCCCGGTCGGCGACCAGCCGGTGCAGCGGGGCGTCGGGGATCGGTGCCTCGGTGCGGTTGACCGGCTCGTCGGCCGCGAGTTCGGCGGCGGAGAGCATGACCAGCTCGCCGAGCGGGCGGTCGGGTTCGGCGACGGCGGCGGAGAGCAGCGCGACCAGGTGGTCGAGCGCGGCCCGCACGGACCGCTCCTCGTAGCGGGAGGTGCGGTACTCGGCGGACAGCAGCGGGCCGTCGGCCGGGAACTCCAGGAACAGCGAGAGGTCGGTCTTGGCGGTGCTGTTGCACACCTCGGCGACGAAGGTGAGCTTCAGTCCCGGCAGTTCGACGCCGGCCACCGGGTGGTTCTGGACGGCCAGCAGCACCTGGGAGATCGGCGAGGCGGTGACACCGGGCGAGCCGCCGTAGCGCCGGGCATGGTCGACGAAGGGGTGACCGCTGTGGTCGGCGGCCTCCAGCACGACCGGGCGGACCCGGGCGACCAGCTCGCGGAAGGTGTCGGCGCCCGCCACGTCGAAGCGCAGCGCGACGGTGTTGATCAGCGAGCCGATCACGGTCTCCAGCTCGGGCACCGGGCGGACGGCGAAGGGGCTGATCACGGCGACATCGGTCCGGCCGGTGTAGCGGTGCAGCACTCCGCCGAGCGCGGCGAGCACCACCGTGTAGAGGCTGGCGCCCTCACCGGCGGCCCACTTCTCGACGCCCTCGACGAACCCGCGGTCCAGCCGGCGGGCGAGCCGGCGGCCGGCGATGTCCTGCGGGTTGGGGCGCGAGCGGTCGCCGGGCAGGTGCTGGTCGCCCTCGACGCCGCGCAGCCGCTCGGCCCAGCGCTCGGCACCTTCGCGGCCCGCCTCGACGTCGCGCAGCTCCCAGCGGGCGACGTCGGACAGCTGGATTTCGGGCTCGGGCAGTTCGCCCTCCCGCAGGGCGCGGGCGACCTCGGCGAGCAGCAGCCCGGCGGCCCAGCCGTCGGCCGCGGCGTGGTGCACGGTGAGCAGCAGCTCGTGCCGGTCCGCGTCGGTCCGCACGGCGAGGGCGCGCAGCAGCCGGCCGCCGGCGAGGTCGAGCGGGCGGGCGGCCTCGGCGCGCAGCGCGTCGTCGATCGCCTCCTCGTCGGCCACCTGCCCGTGCGGGCCGACGAGGTCGAGCAGCGGCACCTCGACCGGGTACGGCGGGCGGACGTCGGCGACGGCGTCGTCCAGCTCGCTCGGGTTCGGATCGCCGTACAGGGCGGTTCGCAGCGACTCGTGGCGGCGGACGACCTCGCTGAGCGCGCGGCCGAGGGCCTCGCGGTCGAGGGCGCCCTCGACCCGGATCCGCACCGGCACGTTGTAGAGCGGGCTGCCGGTCTGGACGGCCTCGTGCAGCCACAGTTCGCGCTGGAACTCGGTGGCGCGGGCGGGCAGGTGGGCCTCCCGCTTCGGCGGTTCCACGGAGGCCCGTCCACCGCCGCCGTTGGCGGCCCGGACGGCCAGCGCGGCGACGGTCGGGGCGGCGAAGAACTCGGCGAGCGGCACCCGGGTGCCGAACTCGCGCTCGACCCGGGCCAGCAGGCCGACCGCGAGCAGGGAGTGGCCGCCGAGGTCGAGGAAGACGTCGTGCACCCCGACCTCGGGGACGCCGAGCAGGCCCTGCCAGAGTTCGGCGATCCGGGTCTCGGCGGGGGTGCGGGGGGCGACGAACAGCTCCTGCCCGCCCCGGCTTCGGGCGACGGCGGGCAGCGCCTTGCGGTCGGTCTTGCCGTTGGGGGTGAGCGGCAGTTCCGCCAGCACGGCGACGGCCAGCGGCACCATGTAGCCGGGCAGGGCGGCGGCGCAGTGGGCCCGCAGTTCGGCGGGTGCCGGTTCGGCGGCGCCGGGGGAAGGCTGGACGAAGGCGGCCAGGTAGTCGCCGGCCTCGTCGCGCTGGACGACGGCGGCGGCGGCCTCGACCGCGGGGTGGGTGGCGAGCACCGCCTCGATCTCGCCGAGTTCGACCCGGAAGCCGCGGACCTTCACCTGGTGGTCGACCCGCCCGTGGTACTCCAGGTCGCCGTCGGGCAGTCGGCGGACCAGGTCCCCGGTGCGGTAGCAGCGCAGGCCGTCGACGTGGACGAAGCGCTCCTCGGTGAGGTCGGGGCGGCCGTGGTAGCCGCGGGCCAGGCCCTCGCCGGAGAGGTACAGCTCGCCGATGCCGCCGTCCGGCACGGGTATCCGGTGCTCGTCGAGGACGTGGTCGAGGGTGCCGGCGAGCGGGCGGCCGATGACCGGCTCGCCGGCCCCGTCGCGGGCGACCAGCGACCAGGTGGAGTAGACGGTGTCCTCGGTGGGCCCGTACAGGTTGTAGAGGCGCTCGACACCGGGCTGGGCGTGGACCTTGTCCGCGATGTGGCGGGGCAGCGCCTCGCCGGCCAGGTTGACCACGCGCACGCCGGCCGGCAGTCCGCCGTTGCCATTGCCACCACCGGGCAGGTCGCCGGCGCGCAGCAGCGCTGCCATCGCGCTGGGCACGGTGTTGACCAGGGTGACCTCGTCCCGGGCGGGCAGCTCGGGGAGGGCGAGGACGTTCTCGGCGACCACGATCGTGCCGCCGACGGAGAGCGGGAAGAACAGCTCGTACACCGAGATGTCGAAGCACACGGAGGTGCCGAACAGCACACCGGTGAGGTCGGCGGCGGTGTAGGTGTCGGCGGCCCAGCGGAGCATGGCGTTGACGCCGCGCTGGGTGACCGAGACGCCCTTGGGACGGCCGGTGGAGCCGGAGGTGTAGAGCACGTAGGCCAGTGCGTCGGTGGCCGCGTCGCCGGTGGTGGGGCGCGCGGCGACCGGGTCGAGCGGGGCGGCGGGCCCGTCGCCGTCGATGTGCAGGAGGGTGGCGTCCGCACCGTTCAGCAGGTGCTCGTGGGCGCGGTCGGTGAGCACCACGGGGGCCTGCGCGTCGCCGACGACCAGTTCGAGGCGGTCACGCGGATAGGCCGGGTCGAGCGGCACATAGGCCCCGCCGGCCCGTAGCACCGCCAGCAGGCCGACCACCAGGTCGGCCGTTCGTGGCAGGCATACGCCGACCAAGGTCCCGGCCCGGACTCCGGCGGCGGCCAGCCGGCCCGCCACCGCGGCGGTCGCGGCGTCCAGTTCACGGTAGGTCAGCCGGCGTGTGCCGTCGATCACGGCGGTGGCGTCCGGGGTTCGTCTGACCTGCGCGGCCACCAGTTCGGCCAGCGGTGCTGCCGGATCCAGTGGAGTAAGTCCCGTCGAACTCATCGCTTCTCTCCCGAGGGGTGCTGCTGCATCGACTTGTGGTCGGCGAGAAATGGGTGGTGTGCCCTGGGAGATGGTGGGGTAAAGATCTACGAATCACCAGCACATTTCCGTCACTCGTTCGATATGCCGGAAAGATCACCTCTCCCGACCTGGTCGGCGATGCCCGAATCTGACGGTTCGTCGGCGATTTCACCCGGATTGGCAACCCCCTTGGCAGCGCCGGTCCGTACCGATAGCGTTTCACCGACGGTTCGTCAGTTGGCGCACACCTGTGTCCTACTGGCACCGCAAGCAGATTTCCGGACTCAATCTTGTCCGAGGCCAGTCAAGATCTGGCCGATAGTACGGCCCCGGCGCCCCACCGCGGCACACCCGCCCGGCATGCCCGGACAGCACCCCCCGGAGGCGGCGGATACGGGCGGACCGGGCGCAGATCTGTGTGCAAACGGTGTGCATTCACGGGGGACTCCGGGGACTCGACGGACAACTCGGCCACCCGGTGCACACCGGGCTCCCCCACCCTCCGCCACCCGTGGTCCCGGACGCCCGGGACCACGGTCACGTCCCGGCCCCAGGCCGGGCGCCGGTCCCCCGCTTCCCGGCGTCCGGGCTCCGCGCCCGGCGGGGAGGGGCCAGAATGGAGCGCATGTCCCGACGTCGTTCCGCGCCCCGTGCCAGCACGCCCGCGCCGCGCCTGCTCCCCTCCTCCCCCTGCCCCTGCGGCCTGCCCGGCAGCTACGCCGAGTGCTGCGGCCGACTGCACCGGGGCCAGGTCGCCGCCGCCACCGCCGAGGCGCTGATGCGCTCGCGCTACAGCGCCTTCGCCGCCCGCGACGAGGCCTATCTGCTGCGCACCTGGCACCCGGACACCAGGCCGGAGAGCGTGGACTTCGACCCGGGGCTGCGCTGGGTGCGGCTGGAGGTGCTCTCCACCGGCGAGGGCGGGGCGTTCCACGCCGAGGGCACGGTGGCCTTCCGCGCCCACTACGCGGAGGGGCGGGAGGAGGGCGTCCTCACCGAGCACAGCCGGTTCGTCCGGCACGAGGGCGCCTGGGTGTACCTGGACGCGCTCTCGCTCGACTGAGCCGGGCCGCTCCGCGCGGCACTCGTCGTGTCGGGCGCGGAGGTGCGGGTGGGCACGGATGTGCGGGCGGGCGGCCCCGGAGGACCGCCCGCCCGTGCAGCCGTGCGCCCGGGCAGCTGTGCGCCCGTGCAGCCGTGCGCCCGGCTACAGGTAGTCGTCCAGCCGGGCCAGGGCGAAGCCCTGCGCGGTGACCTCGTCGACCACCTTGCGCAGCAGGTCGGGCATGGTCCCCGGCCACAGGTCGGTGCCGCGGAAGTGGGTCAGGATGATGTCGCCCGGGTGGAGCCGCTGGTCCTCGTAGCGGTACTCCATCCGGTCCGGGAACGCCTCCTCGTTCCACAGCGGCACCGCCTCGATGCCGCAGGAGCCGGCGGCCCGCAGGGTGTCCTCGTTGTACTCGCCGTAGGGCGGCCGGAAGAGCCGGGGGCGGCTGCCGATCTGCCCCTCCAACTGGTCCTGCTGGCGGCAGATCTCGTCGCGCTGGGTCGCGTAGTCGAGGACCTTGAGGTTGCGGTGGTTGATGGTGTGGTTGTTCACCGCGTCGCCCTGCTCGGACAGCCGGCGGAAGTAGCCGTAGTCGGAGCGGGCCAGGTAGTCGGCGACGAAGGTGGACAGCGGAATGCCGAGCTCGGCCGCCATCCGACTGAACTCCGGGTCCTTCTCGGCGCCGTCGTCCACCGTCAGGAAAACGATCGGCTGCTCGGTGGGCACCCGGTAGACCACCGGCGGCAGCCCGTCCGCGAGCTTGACGCCCTGCACGGCGCGCAGCTCGGGCCGGGCCGCCGGGGGCTGCGGGGCCGGCAGCGGCAGCCGGGCCAGGCCCCAGCGCCGGGCGGTCTCCAGCGCCGTGCGGGCGGCCTCGGCCCGACGGGCCACCGCCTCGCTGCTGGTCTCCTCCTCC
Source organism: Streptomyces sp. XY431 (assembly GCF_001279805.1). Classification (NCBI taxonomy): domain Bacteria; kingdom Bacillati; phylum Actinomycetota; class Actinomycetes; order Kitasatosporales; family Streptomycetaceae; genus Streptomyces; species Streptomyces sp. XY431. Next base: position 31,807 of record NZ_LGDO01000047.1, on the reverse strand, counting down.
GCCCTGGCCGGCCCCGGGAGGACCGCGGGAACGGCAGGGGCCGCCACGGCCGCCGCAGCCGCCGCGGCAGCCGGAACGGCCGGGGGCCGGGGCCCGCCCCGGTCGGTCGCCGCACTCGCCCCGGCCCGCGCCGTCGACGGCACCGCGCCGCCCCCGGCCGAGCCGCCGCACCCCGCGACCGCGGCCACCAGGCACACCGCCGCGACCAGCCCGCCCCGTCCCCGCCCGCGCCGGGGCCCAGCCAAACCCCCATTAATGCGATTATCTGATGGTCTTTCCATAACCACACTGCTCCCCCGCCACGCCGGGCACCCAATCCACCCGTCACCCGGCCGGCCCACCCCGGACCGCAGCCCCGACCTGCGGCTACGGTCCCGCCGATGATCGAAAAGGGTTGGCGCCGGGCACGGACGGCGCCCGATAATGCGCCCATGACGACGAGCACGCAGCAGCACCGCGCCACCGGGGACGCCTGGGCGGTCGCGCCCGCCGAGGTCGGATCCGCCGAGTCCCTGGCACTGCTGCGCGAGTACTTCATCGACGTCGCCAACCGCTACTACCGGCTCCACTTCGACCGGGACGGCACGGCCGAGGAGATCGAGACCGGCCTCGCCGACACCCCCAGCGACCACCTCGCCCCGCCCACCGGGGTCTTCCTGCTCGGCCGGTACGCGGGCGAGGCCGACTCCTGCGCCGGCCTGCGGGTGCTCGACGCCACGACCGTCGAGCTGACCCGGGTGTACGTCCGGCCCTCCCGACGCGGCACCGGCGGCGGCACCCGGCTGCTCGCCGCCGTCGAGGAGGCGGCACGGTCCCTCGGCGCCCGGCGGATCGTCCTGGACACCCGGCTCGACCTGGTCGAGGCCCGCGCGCTCTACGCCCGGCACGGCTACCGCGAGATCCCCGCCTACGGCAACAGCCCGTACGCCGAGGTCTGGTACGGCAAGGACCTCGTTCCGGAGCAGCGGCCGGGAGGGGCCCGTGCAGACGGTTGAGCTGCTCTGCGACCCGCCGTTCGACCGCGCCGTGCGCACCGTCTGGCAGCGGCTCGCGGACGCGGGCGTGGACAGCCTCGCCGACAACCCCCACCCGGGCCACCGCCCGCATCTCACCCTGGCCACCTGCGCCCGCATGCCCGCCGGCGCCGCCGAGCGGCTCGACGAACTCCTCGCCGAAACCCTGCCGCTGACCGTCCGGCTGACCGGTCTGCTGTCCTTCGCGGCCCGCAGCCGGCGCCGGGTGCTCAGCTGGGCGATCGTCCCCACGGTCGAACTGGTGCAGCTCCACCGGCGCGTCTGGGAGCTCCTGGACGGCGCCGAGGAACCGTCCCCCTACTACGTTCCCGGCCGCTGGTCCCCGCACCTGGGTCTCACCCGCCGCCTCACCCCGGAGGAGGTGTCCCTCGCCCACGCCACCCTCGGTCGCCACCCGGACCTCACCGGCACCTTCACGGCCGCCCGCAGCTTCGACTCTGGGACCCAGCTGACCCGCCCGTTGGGCGCGGTCGACGGCACCCCCGGCTGAGCCGGTCCGGGATCACGGCGGTCCGGGAGCACGGCGGTCCGCGAGCACGGCGGTCCGGGAGCAGAAAGCTCCGCGATCAGAGCGCTCCACGATCCGCCTGCCAGGCGTGCGATCCTCCGATCCAGAAGGTCAACGCCTTCCGGCCACCGCCGAGTGACCGCCGCATCGCGTTGACCAGTCGCGTCTGCGCCCGGGCCACCTCCGCACCGGCCGCCAGGAACTCCTCCTCGCCGAGCGGCGCCCTGACCGTGTCGACCTCACGGGCGACGCGGTCCAGGAAACGGTCGACCGCCCGGCCGAAGTGGTCGACCTCGCGCGCGACCTCCACCGGGGCGACCAGGCCGACCCGCGTCAGCACGGCGCTCCACTCGGCCCAGTCGTAGTCCCAGCCGCTCCGGTCGGCGTGGGCGCGCTTGAGCACCATCGTGAACCTGGCGTAGTGGCTCAGGAGTTCCTGGTAGGCGAGCAGTTGTTGGTCCCGCGACCACTGACGGTCCTGGCCCCGTCGGGTCACCAGTCCGCCCACCAGCACGCCCACGGTCGCCGAGGCCGCTCCGGCCGCGGTCGTGATCAGCGATTCCAGCAACGCTCCCCCAACTCCCGCACCCGCCGTTCGATCCGCGACCGGAACATAGCACCGGCGAACACCCGGGCCCCGGTGAATTCCTCCGCTCACGGCCCCGCCCGGGCGGCGGTCTCAGCCGAGGACCGACGCCAGCTCGGCCGCGTCCGGCGGCGTCGCCCCAGGGCGAGTGACCGTCAGGGTGGCGGCGGCCGTGGCGCGGGCGAGGGCGGTGTCGAGGCCCGCGCCGGCGCGGCGGGCGTGCAGGAGGGCGGCGGTGAAGGCGTCGCCCGCGCCCACCGTGTCGGCGACCGTGACCGTGCGGGCGGGTGCCTCGGCGCGGCGGCCGTCGGCGGTGAGTGCGAAGGCTCCGGCCGGCCCGCGGGTGACCGCGACGGTGGCCGGGCCGAGGCCGAGCCAGTGCCGGGCCACCTCCTCCGGGTCCCGGCCAGGGTAGAGCCAGGCGAGGTCCTCGTCACTGGCCTTGACCAGGTCGGCGAGCGCCGCGCAGCGCTCCACCCGGCGGACGGCCTCGCCGTGCTCGCCCATCAGCGCGGGCCGCACGTTGGGGTCGTAGCTCACGCCGGCCCGGCCGCGCCACCGTTCGACCAGGGCGAGCACGGCCGCCGCTCCCGGTCCGGTGACGGCGGCGATCGATCCGATGTGCAGGTGCCCCGGCGGGAAGGGCAGTTCGACCGGCGGGAGGGTCCAGCCGATGTCGAAGGTGTACTGCGCCCGCCCCCGCTCGTCCAGCCGCACGACCGCCGACGGGGTGCGCGGGATGTCCGCCGCCCCCGCCGGTGATTCCGCCCCGGATCCGGACAGCAGGGCGACGCCGACGGACTCCAGGTGCCCGCGGATCAGTCGGCCGTACGGGTCGTCGGCGAGCTGGGTGAGCAGCGCGACGGGCTCGCCCAGCCGGGCCAGCCCGTAGGCGACATTGGCCGGGCTGCCGCCGGGGTGGACGACGTCGGGAGCGCCGTCGGTGCGGACGACGTCGGCGACGCACTCGCCGATCACCACGAAGTGCGGGCTGGTCACGGGGCTGCTCCTGCCGGTCCGGTGCGCCGGCGGGGGCTGCGGGCGGCCGGCGCGGCTGCCCAGCCTACGAGGTGGCCTGCGGGGCCCGGAGGCGCGGTACGCGCGGCGGGAAGGGGTGCGCGGCGGGGAAGGGGTGCGCGCGTGCGGAGCGGATGCGGGGGGCGTCGGCTCCGCACGCGGGCATGAGTACGGCCGCCGGACCTGGCCAGGTTCTCCGACGGCCGTGGCCCCGCCCGTCAGGGGGTGGGGCTCTTCGAAGGTAAGACACCGCGCAGCCGCTCGGCCACCATGGTGGGCCGTCCGAGGGACGGCCGCGTGTCGCCAGGTCCGGGGCCGACGGGTCCGGGGCGGTCCGCGCAGGTCGGAGCGGTGGGGGGCGGGGATTGTCGGAGGGCTCTGCTACGGTCCGTGCCCGGAAGATCGCTCACCGGAACGGGCCCGCCCGGGCCGGCGCGCGGGACCGTCCGACACGAGAGAGGTGATCACCTTGTCCTGGCACCGTTCCGTCCTCGCCGCCGCGCTCGCGCTCGCGGCGGTACCGCTCGGTCTGGCCCCGGCGGCCGCGGACAGCCCGGGCGCGGGTCCGCCGGGGACGGGGGACCCGGTCTTCCCCGCGCTCGGCACCACCGCCTACGACGCCCACTCCTACGACCTCGCGTTCACCTACCGCCCCGCGACCAGGACGGTCGACGCCACCATGGCGATGACCGCCCGTGCCCGCACCGCGCTGCCGAGCCTGGAGCTGGACGCGCTCGGCCTGGACGTGCACGCCGTCCGGGTCGACGGGCGCCCGGCCGGCTTCCGGACGCACGACGAGAAGCTGACCGTGGTCCCGGCGCGGCCGGTCCGGGCCGGGGCCGCACTGCGGGTCGAGGTCGAGTACACCGCCGACCCGCGGGCCGCGCTGCCGCACACGGGCTGGGTGGTGACGCCGGACGGCTTCGCGGTGGCCGGCCAGCCGGACGGCGCGCACACCGTGTTCCCGTGCAACGACCGGCCGGGCGACAAGGCCCGCTTCACCGTCGCCGTCACCGCGCCGGACGAGCTGTACGGGGTGGCCAACGGTCTGCCGACCGCCACCGAGCCGCACCCCGACGGCACCACCACCCGGCGCTACCGGTCGCGCGAGCCGATGGCGACCGAGCTGCTCCAGGCCTCGGTGGGCCGCTACACGGTCCGTGAACGCCAGGGCCCCGACGGGCTGCCGCTGCGCGACGTCGTGCCCACCGCGCGGGCGGCCGACCTGGAGCCCGCCCTCGCCCTGACCCCCGGCCAGCTGGGCTGGGCCGAGCAGCACCTCGGACCATTCCCGTTCGAGACGTACGGGCTGCTGCCCGCCGACACCGACGACCCGGCGGCGTTCGACTTCACCGGGCTGGAGACGCAGACGCTCACGCTCTACAAGCCGAACTTCCTGCGCCAGCCGGAGCGGCAGATCGGCTCGCACATGATGCACGAGCTGGTCCACTCGTGGTTCGGGAACAGCGTCACCCCGGGCACCTGGGCCGATCTCTGGCTGAACGAGGGCCATGCCGACTTCTACGGTCTGATGTACCGCTACGAGCGCGGCTGGCCGGACTCCGGCGGCTTCACCACCCTCGCCGACCGGATGCGGAGCGTCTACGCCCAGGGCGACCAGTGGCGCCACGACTCCGGTCCGGTGGCCGCGCCGACCGCCGCGACGCTGTTCGACAGCCAGCGGTACACCGGCGGCGCGCTGGTGCTGTTCGCGCTGCGGGAGCGGGTCGGGCCCGAGGTGTTCGACCGGATCGAGCAGGTCTTCCTGCGGCGGCACCGGAGCAGCACCGCCACCACCGCGGACTTCCTGCGCACGGCGGACGAGGTCTCCGGGCAGTCGCTCGGCGGCTTCCTGCGCGACTGGCTCTACGGCGAGCGGACCCCGCCCATGCCGGGGCACCCCGACTGGACGGTGGATCCGGTCGATCCGGGTGCGGCACGGCGGACGGGAGGTGTGCCGAAGGGCTCGGGGACGCTCTGACGGCGGCCGGCCGCGCCGACGGGCCGGGACGGGCGGGAAGCAGGCTGAGAAACAGGCCGGGGACGGTCGGAGGGCGGACCGGCGCAGGGCCGGAGCCGGGACTCGCCCGGGCGCGCCCGGCCGGTGCGCCCGGGCGCCCTTCGCGCGCCCTTGGCGGCGACCGGTGACGAGCGGATCGTGGTGACCACGGCCCGCTCGCCGCCCGGCCGAGTCCCGGCCGGCTCGCGGGCCGTCCAGCGTTCGCGCCCGCCCCGGGCCGCCGCCATGTGCCGCCTTCTGCCGCCCCGTGCCCACCCCTGTGCCGGGCCGGTACGGCCGTCGCGCGCCGCCCCGGCCGACCCCGCCGTGGGCGTCGACCTGGCCACCCGCGAAAATAGCCCGGTCGGACAGGCAACCCGGCGCCGACCCCAGCGCGTTCAGCAGCCGTGAGAACGAGAGCGAGGACCCGGCGGCCACGGCCGACCGGCGGGACCGCCGCCACCGACCTGGCGGCGCGGATGACGGATACGGTGGCGGGAGCGGCATGGCGGGGGCGTCGGGATGAGCGAAGCGAGACCGGACTTCGAGGAGTTCGTCGCCGCGCGCAGCCCTCGGCTGCTCCGGATGGCATGGCTGCTGACCGGCGACCCGTACCTGGCCGAGGACCTGCTCCAGACGGCTCTGGCCAAGGTCTGGCCGCGCTGGGAGCAGGTCTCGATCGATCGGCCCGAGGCGTACGTCCGCCGGGTGCTGGTGAACTCGCACGTCTCCTGGTGGCGCCGCCGCTGGCAGGGCGAGCTGCCGCACGACCGGCTGCCGGAGCCGCCGACGGTCGCCGACCCGTTCGACTCGGTGGTGACCGGCCAGGTGGTCGCCGCCGCGGTGCGGGCGCTCCCGGCCCGGCAGCGGGCCGTGGTGGTGCTGAGGTTCTTCGAGGACCTCAGCGTGGAGGACACCGCCGAGGCGCTGGGCTGCACCACGGGCACCGTCAAGAGCCAGACGCACCGCGCCCTGCAGGCGCTGCGCGGCAAGCTTCCGGCCAGGGAGCTGCTGCTGGACGGGGGTCGTCGTGACGGAGCATGACTTCGCCGCGTGGGAACGCGAGGCGGCCCTCGACCGCGAGACGGCCCTGGACCGGGCGGTGGCCGACGACCACGAGGTGGCGGACGAGCTGCGGGTGCTGCTCCAGCTGGCCGCGCCCCACTTGTCGGCGCCCGCGGACCGGATGGAACGGGTGCTGGCGCGGGCCGCCCTGGCCCGGCGGCGCCGACGGCGGGCGGCTCTCGCGGCCGGACTCGCGGTCGGCCTGACCGCGGCCGTGCTGGCCGCCGCACCGGCGCTCGCGCCCGGCCCGACGGGCACCGTGCTCGGCCCCGCCGCCTCGGGACCGGCCCTCGGCGCGATCCCGCCCGCCGGTGCGCCGACCGGTGCGCCCGCCGGCTCCCCCGAGGCCTCGGCGAGCGCCTCCCCCGGCCCGGGTTCGAGCGCCCCGAGGAGCCCCTCGCCGGCCGACTCCCCGAGCGTGGGGGCCGACGGCGGGGCGACCGAGGACCCGACGGGCGACGCCGCCGGTCCGCTCCGGCCGACCCGGTTCACCCCGCTGGACGGGGTGATCCTTGATCTGCCGAACACCTGGTTCGACCTCACCCTCCTCGCCACGGCCGGACGGCCGGAGTCCGTCGGTTACATCGCCTCCCAGCCACTGGCCCGGGAGCCCGGCTGCCAGATCCGCAACGGCGCGCAGCCGCCCGTGTGTCTCGCCGCGGGGGGGCTGCTCGACAACTCGGCGATCGTCTCGGTCCGGGTGGTCCGGGACGAGAAGCTGGCCACCGAGGCCGCGAGCCGGTCGGTGCTGCTCCGGGACGCCGAGGTCGACAAGGACTGCGCGACCCACGGCGGCACCCGGCAGCTCGTCGCGCAGCAGGTGGTCATCCCGAACGGGCAGCCGGAGGTCGTGGAGCTGTCGGCCTGCCTGCGGCGCCCGTCGCAGGAGACCCTGAGCACGGTGTACCGGCTCACCGCCTCGGTGCGCCTGTTCGGGACGGCGACGAACAGCCCGATCACCTCGACGGGCTGACGGTCTCCCGTAACCCGGGTGGCGGAGCCTCGTTGGACGGGGCATGAAGAAGCGCAGCATGCTGGCCGTCGCCTCGCTCGCCGTCGGCGTCGTGGCCTCCCTGACCGCTCCCGCCGCCCATGCCGCCGCCCTCGGCGGCCAGGGTGATCTGACCGGGCCGCTCCAGGGCGGGCCCCTCGCCTCGGCCCCGGACATGCTGCCGGGGCAGGTCGGCGACGCCGGCGGTGTGGTCGGCCAGGCGACCGGCCATGTCACGGGCGAGGCCCCCGGGCTGGTCGGCCTCCCGTCCTGACGGAGCACCCGGCACGGTTCGGCCGCCCACCCGGGCGCAGCGTCGGTACACCCGCCCGCCGGTAGGCCCGATCCACTGCTGGGCCCGGTCCGCCGGGCGGGCGGTGCGCCGCCCGTCAGCCGAGCGGGGCGCCCAGGTCCTGGGTCCAGTAGAGCCCGGCCGGGCCGGTGGTCACACCGATGCCGACGTCCTTGAACGCGCAGTCCAGCATGTTGGACTGGTGGATGCCGCCGTCCATCCAGCGGGAGAAGACCACCGCCGGGGCGCTCGGGCCGCGGTCGAGGTTCTCGCCCCACTGCGACCAGCGGTAGCCGGCCGCGTTGAGCCGGGCGTCCGCCCGGGTGCCGTCGGGGGCGAGGTGGTCGAAGAAGTTCCGGGCGACCATGTCCTCGGAGTGCTTCTGGGCGGCCGCGTGCAGTTTGGGGTCGATCCGCAGCGGGCCGCAGCCGCGCCGGCCCCGCTCCGCGTTGACCAGGTCGACCAGCTGTCGCTCCAGGCTCGGCGGGGTCGTGGTCGGCCGGGCGGCGGCCGGGGTCGCGGTCGGGGTGACCGCCGCCGGGACGCTCGGCACGGGCGGCACCTCGACCGGGGCGACCGTGACCGGAGCGGGCGGCGTGGTCTCCGGCGTCGGCGTGACGGCTGTCTCGACCGGCGGCACCGGGGCGTCCGGGGCACTGGCCGGGGTGGTCGGTTCCGGCGCGGGCGCGGTCGGCTGCGTGGACTGGGGCCAGACCATCGCGAGCGTCGCCGCCGCGAGCACCACCGCCGTCCCGCCCGCCAGCACGCTCTTGCGACGGGCCAGGTCCGTCCAACCGCCCGGTCCGCCGGCACCGTCGGTGGGCGGAGTACCGGCACCGGTGGGCGGAGTACCGCCGGTACCGGCCCCGGTGGACCCACCAGCCGCGCCGCCGTCACCCGGGACCGCGCCGGATCCGGCGCCCGGCGTTCCGGCCGTGGCTCCGGCGGCCTGGAAGGCGAGCCCGCTCGGCGCGTCCATCGGTACCGGCACCAGCGCCAGCCCGGCCAGCAGCCCCTCCGCCGGGAACAGGTCGCGCCCCAGGCCGTCGCAGGCCTGGCAGCCGCGGATGTGCCGGGCTATGCGCTTGCGCCAGACCGAGTTGGGCGTGCCGTCCCACCCCGTCATCACCTCGGCGAGCTCCGGGCAGCGGGGGTAGGCGGTGAGCGCCCGGACCACCACCCGGCCGGCCTCCAGCTGCTTCTTCATCCGCTGGACGCGGACGGCGGTGTGCTGCGGCGTCAGGTCGAGTGCCTCGGCGAGTTCGGCGCGGGTGAGTTCGCCGGAGGCCTCCAGCCACCAGAGGGCGAGCAGTTCCTTGTCGTCCGGGTCCAGCCAGCGGGTGGCCTCGGCGACCTCCCGGCGCTGGCCGGAGAGACCGAGCCGGAGGATGGTCAGGTCGGTGAAGTCCGCGCGCGGGTCGGCCAGCTCCCAGCTCTCGTCCAGACCGCCGACGGCCGCCTGCTGCTGGCCGGTCGACCGGCTGCGGACCTGGTTCATGGTGATCGCGACCAGCCAGGACCGGAACGCCCCCGGGTCGCGCAGCCCCTCCAGGCCGTCGAGGGCCCGGATCATGGTCTCCTGCGCGATGTCGTCCACGTCGGCGTGGCCGTTCAACGCCCGGCCGGCGACGTTGTAGACCAACGGGAACCAGGCCGCGACCAGCGCCTCGCGCGCCTGCGGGTCGCCCGCCTGGGCCGCGCGCACGAGGGTCGTCCCGGCCCTGCTCTGCACGTCAACGTTCATGGGTCCGCACTCCGTCCGGCTGTCGTCCGTCCGCCACTGCCTCCTCGGAGACCGCTGGGGAGTGCTCAGATAACAACAATTTGCGCGGATTCGGAAAATCGGCCGACGGCGAGGCCACCGGCCGGGCCCGTGCGGGCCCGAACGGTGGTTCCTCGGGGCGGTGCGGCGGGTCCTCAGGACGGCGAGGCGAAGACCTGGGTCCACCAGGGCCCGCCCGAACCGGTCCGGACGCCGACGCCGATCTGCTTGAAGGAGCAGTTGAGGATGTTGGCGCGGTGGCCGGGGCTGTTCATCCACGACTCCATCACCGCCGCCGGGTCCTTCTGCCCGCGCGCGATGTTCTCGCCCCAGCTGCTCCAGCGGTAGCCGGCCGCCTCGATGCGGTGGTCCGCGTGGTAGCCCTCGGGGCTGGCGTGGTCGAAGAAGCTGCGATCGGCCATGTCGTCGCTGTGGACCTGGGCGGCGGTGGTGAGCTTGGGGTCCACCGTGAGCGGCCCGCAGCCGGCCTGCGAGCGCTGGACGTTGACCAGGTCCGCCACCTGCTGGGCGAAGGAGCTGTTCGACGAACCGCCCGGCGCGGTGGTGGCGGTCGGACGCGGGGCGGTCGGCGAGGGCTTGGCCGTGCTCGGGGCCGTCGTGGGGGCGGTGCTGGGGGCCGCGGTCGGCTTCCCCGGGTCGGGAGCACCGGCCGTGCCGCCGGGGGTGGTACCGGTGCTCGGGCCCGCGGTCGGGGTGCGCGGCGTGCCGGACGCGGTGGCCGGGGCCGTGGAGGCGGTGTGCCCCGGGGTAGTGGCCGAGGCGGAGGGCGTCGCCGGGGCGGTGCTGGGGGGAGGGGTGGCCGTGGCCGCGCGGGCCTGGTCGGTCGGGGCCGGGTCCTGGACCGGCGCGCCCGCGCCGGGCACCTGGATGCCGTTCACGTCCCCGGCCTCGGCGGCGACCAGCGGCTCGTACGCCACCGCCTGCGAGCCGTTGTCGCTGCCCTCCTCGCCCCGGAACACCGCGTACCCGGCGCCGGTCAGGGCGGCGATCACGCTCGTACCGGCGACGGCCGCGGCCACGGCCATCATCGGTACCGTCCCGCCCCGGCGGCGGCGCCGGCCGTGGCCGCGCCGCCGTTCGGCGGCACGCCGCGCGGAGCGCCCCTCGGCGCCCGCGGGGCGCCCGGTCGCGGGGAGGATGGTGGTGCGGTCTTCGCTGTTCACCTGCGCACGCTTCCTGTGTTCTGGTCCGTCGGATCGGTCGGACGAGTGCCGACACCTGGGAGACCACGGAGCGGTGGGCGGATAACGGAAAAGTGCGAACTGATTTCCGAACGAACCGGCGGGGCGGCGGTTGGCCATGATGCCGCATCCACGGCCGGGCCTCCGGAACGCCGATCGGGGGCGGAACCGGTCGATTCCGCCCCCGAGAGCGTGTCCACCCCCGCAGGCGCGTCCGGCGCCGGGGCGGTAGGCGCGGGCCACCGGGACGGTCAGGAGCCGGCCGGAGGCATGTCGTAGGTGACGAACATGGTCCGGGTGGCGACCTGGTCGTACTTGCTGCGGGCCCGGTGGTTGTCGTCGGCGGTGATCCAGCGGACGGTGTTCCAGCCGCGCTCGGCGGCGATCGCGCGCAGCCGGGCGAGGAGGAGGTCGACCGCTCCGGTGCCGCGCGCGGCCGGGGCCACGAACAGGTCGTCGAGGAAGCCGGCCACCGCTCCGTGCAGCGGACGGACGAACGGCCGGTAGTGCGCCAGCCCGACCGGGGTGCCGTCGGTGTCGCGCACCAGCAGGCCGTCCAGCTCGTGCGCCGGGTCGGTGAGCCAGGACCAGACCAGCTCGGCCTTCTCCTCCGGCATGGGCACCCCGTAGAAGTCGCAGTAGCCCCGGAACAGCTCCCGCCAGGCGGCGAAGTCCGCGCCCGTGGGCGCGTCCACGGTCCAACCCCCGGCGGTCCGGTGCTCGGCGGTCGGGTGCTCGGCGGTCGGCGTGGTGCTGATCGGCGTGGTGCTGGTCGGCGTGGTGCTGCTCGGCGGCATGGGGCGCTCCTCGTTGGCGGTCCGGCGCGCGGCCGGTTCCGTGCGTGCACAGGCGGATGCCGGACAGCATGACGTTCCGTCGGATCCGCGCCGATCGACAGCACGGCCAAGTACGAGTGCGGGTCCGCTCCGCTTCGGAGTGGCAGTCGCCCCGGATCCCCGGCCCGGCCTCCCCGCCGCGCGCGGTCGGCCCGCATCACCGATCCTGGACGCCCGCCCGCACGCCGTTCCCCCGTTCCCGCCGCGCCCGCCGAGGAGGCCCCCGATGCTGCTCCGCCGCCTGGCCCTCACCTCGCACGCCGTGGCCGCCGAGCCCGGCCGCCGGGCCAAGACCGAACTGCTGGCCGACTGCCTGCGCGAGCTGGGCCCCGACGAGGCGCCCTCGGCCGTCGCCCTGCTCTCGGGCGAGTCGCAGCGGCTGCGCACCGGCCTCGGCCCGGCCGCCCTGCGCGAGCTGCCGCCGCCCGCCGCCGACCCGGTGCTGGGGGTCCGCGAGACGGAGCGGGTCCTGGAGGCCATCGCGGCCGTGCACGGGACGGGCGCCCGGGCCGAGCGGCACCGGCTGCTGGCCGGGCTGTTCGAGCGCGCCACCGAGGTCGAGCAGTCCTTCCTGCGCGCCGTCCTGGTCGGCGACCTCCGCCAGGGGGCCCTGGACGCGGTGGTCGCCGACGCCGTCGCCCGGGCCGCCGGGGTGACGGCGGCGACGGTGCGGCGGGCGCTGATGTTCCGCGGTTCGGCGCGGGCTGTCGCCGAGGCCGCGCTGACCGGCGGGGAACCCGCGCTGGCCGCCTTCCGACTGGAGGTGGGACGACCGGTGCGGCCGATGCTGGCGGCCTCGGCGCCGGACGTCGGCGCGGCGCTGGAGCACCTCCCCGGACCGGCGGCGCTGGAGTGGAAGCTGGACGGGATCCGGGTCCAGGTGCACCGGGACGGCGGGGACGTCGGGGTCTTCACCAGGTCCCTGGACGACATCACCGCCCGGGTGCCCGAGGTGGTGGAGGCCGCGCTGGCGCTCCCGGTGCGGTCGGCGGTCCTGGACGGCGAGGCGATCGCCCTCGGCCCGGACGGCCGCCCGCGCCCCTTCCAGGAGACCGCCGCCCGCACCGCGGCCCGCCGGGACCCGGAGCGGCTGCGCGCCGAGGTCCCGCTCAGCCCGCACTTCTTCGACCTGCTGCACCGGGACGGCGAGGACCTCGTGGACAGGCCCGCCCGGGAGCGCTGGGCCGCGCTGGCCGGGGCCGTCCCGGCCGGACTGCGGGTGGCCCGCACCGAGACCGGCGACCGGGAGGAGGCCCTCGCGTTCTTCCGCGCCACCCTGGCGCGCGGCCACGAAGGGGTCCTGGTGAAGGACCCGGCGGCGGGCTACCGGGCCGGCCGGCGCGGCGCGGGCTGGATCAAGGTCAAGCCCCGGCACACCCTGGACCTGGTGGTGCTGGCCGCCGAGTGGGGCAGCGGCCGGCGGCAGGGCTTCCTCAGCAATCTGCACCTGGGGGCGCGGGCCGGCGGCGAGCCGGGCCTCGGCCCGTGGGTGATGCTCGGCAAGACCTTCAAGGGCCTGACCGACGAGACCCTCGCCCGGCAGACCGAGGCCCTGCTCGCCCGCGAGGTCGAGCGGGACGCCTGGACGGTGCGGGTGCGGCCGGAGCTGGTCGTGGAGATCGCCTTCGACGGGGTCCAGCGCAGCCCGCGCTATCCGGCCGGGCTGGCGCTGCGGTTCGCCCGGGTGGTGCGCTACCGGCCCGACAAGAGCGCGGCCGAGGCCGACACCGTCGCGACCGTCCGGGAGATCGCGGCGGCAGAGGGGATCGCGGCCGCGGGAGGGCCTCCCGGAGCGGTCGCCGAGGGATCCGTCGACGGGGACGCCGCAGGGGACACCGGACCGGTACAACCCGTCTGACGCACGATCAAACTTCTTCTTCCTCACACTCGTTCACGAGCAGAGGCAAATCGGCCATTCTGCGCGAGGCGGCCACGCTCTCTTCGTGTGCGACGGGAGTCGGGGTTAGTTTGACGACGACAGCGGGGGCGGCACGGCCCGGAGGATCCGGTGCCACACCAGGGAGGGATGTCCGCGATGCACGTGAACGTCGAACGGGACCGCTGCTGCAGCTCCGGCCAGTGCGTCATGACCGTGCCGGAGATCTTCGAACAGGACGACCAGGACGGCCTGGTGCGAGTCCTCCTGAGCGCCGTACCCGCGCCACGGTTCGCCGATGTGCGCCTCGCCGCCGAGCTGTGCCCCGGCGGCGCGATCACCGTCACCGAGGACGACGGGGCCGGCACCGCCGCCTAGCGATCGCTCGACAACCGCTCGACGACCGCTCGACGAGCGCCCGACGACGGACGCCCCCGGCGGCCACCGTCGGGCGCGGCCCGCCCGCCGTCTCCCACCGCCTGCCACAGGCCCACCTGTCACGCGAGGAGACCACCTTGAGCACACCCACCGCTCCCGTCACCCTGATCCCGGCCCGGCACGACACGGCCTGCCCGTTCGCGCCGCCGCCCGCCTACACCGAGGCCGCGAGCACCGGCCCGGTCAGCCGCGCGGAACTCCCGGACGGCTCCCCCTGCTGGCTGGTGACCGGCTACCAGGAGGTCCGCACGGTGCTCTCGGACCGCCGGTTCAGCGCCGACGCCCGCCGGCCCGCGTTCCCCTTCCTCACCGAGGGGCGGCGTGAACTCGTCGCCGCCAACCCCTCCTTCCTCCGCCTCGACGACCCCGAGCACGCCCGGCTGCGCCGCATGGTCACCGGGGACTTCCTGGTCAAGCGGGTGGAGGAGATGCGCCCCGGCATCCAGCAGATCGTGGACGAGGCACTGGACCGGATGATCGCCCGGGGCGGCCCGGACGGGCCCGCCGACCTGGTCACCGACTTCGCCCTGCCGGTGCCCTCCCTCGTCATCTGCCTGCTGCTGGGCGTCCCCTACGAGGACCGCGAGGAGTTCCAGGCGAACAGCCGGCTGCTGCTTACCACCGAGGCCGACGACCGGGACGTGGCCCGGGCGCAGGACGAGCTGCTGGACTACCTGGGCCGGCTCGCCGAACGCAAGCGGACCGAGCCCGGGGACGACATCCTCAGCCGGCTGGTGACCCGCGAGGACCTCACCCTGCGCGAGATCGCCTCGACCGGGGTGCTGCTGCTGGTCGCCGGACACGAGACCACCGCCAACATGATCGGGCTCTCCACCGCCCTGCTGCTGCGCCACCCGGAGCAGGTGGCCCGGCTGGCCGATCCGGAAGCGGTGCCCGGCGCGGTGGAGGAGCTGCTGCGGCTGCTCACCATCGTGCACACCGGTGTCCCCCGGCTGGCGGTGGAGGACGTCGAGCTCGGCGGCACGCTGATCCGGGCGGGGGACGGCGTGATGGCGATGCTGTCGACCGCCAACCGGGACGACGGGCTCTTCGGCACCGAGGGCCACCTGGGCGTGGACGAGGTCGACCTCGACCGCGAGGCCCGCCGGCACGTCTCTTTCGGCTTCGGGGTGCACCAGTGCCTGGGCCAGCCGCTGGCCCGGGCGGAACTGCAGATCGCGCTGGCCACGCTGTTCCGGCGGCTGCCGGGGTTGCGGCTCGCGGTGCCGGAGGAGGAGCTGGAGTTCCGCACCGAGGCGCTGATCTACGGGCTGGGCGCGCTGCCGGTCCGGTGGTGACCGGTCGGGTGCTGACCGGTCGGATGGTGACCCGCCGGATGGTGACCGAGGTCGGCCCGACCGGACCCGGCCGGTGACCGGCGACGGGCCGCCGCTCGGGTCCGGTTGGCCCTCGCCGGGGCGCGGAGGCAGGCTTGAGGTGCGGAACAGAGCACCGGCCCGGCGGCCGCCCGCCACCACGGCGTAGCGCGGCGGGCCCGGACGCCCCGGCCGGCCGAGGAGACGGAGCCCGCGATGACCGACATGAGCGCACGCTCCGAGGTGAGCGTCGACCAGGACGAGGACGTCCGCGCGGCCGACCCCGAGGAGGGCATCACCTCGATGCAGAACCTGCACGCGCAGGACACCTCCCAGGCGGAGGGCGAGCCGGAGGATGAACGGGGGGCGATCGGCTGATCCGTCCGGACCGACAGGTTTGCGAAGAGCCGCCGACGAGTAACCGAGACGTTGCCACGAGGCCGCCCGATCTGCGGGCGGCCTCCGCGACCGCCGGTACCGCCGCCCGTACGGCGGTGGACCGGCCGGAGAGGATGGGCGCATGACCGAACAGCAGCAGGACACGGCGGCCGGGCGGTCGGCGGGGCCGGTGGAGCCGCCGGTCGACCCCCGGGCCTCCTGGGCCACCTGGACCACCCAGTCGATCATCAGCGGACCGGGCGGGGTGACCACCGTCGAGGTCGGCCCGATCTCGGGCGACCTCACCGTGCACACCACCTGGGTGGACGGCGAGGCGCGGCTCACCGTCCAGTACACCGGCGCGCTGGACTGGTACTCGGTGGCCGGCAGCCCGGTTCCGGCGGCCGACGAGACCACCGCACGGGCCGTCCACCAGGCGATGGTGAACGCCGTCAAGACCGGGAAGGGCTCCCGCGCCCCGGCGGCCCCGACCGGCTGACCCGGCAGCGACCCTCGGCACGGAGCGGCCGGCCCCGGGCGGGGCCGGCCGCTCCGTGCCACGGGCGGGCCACGACGTGGGCGTGCGGTGTCACGGGCGCTCGTCCGGCTCCGCCCCGGTGCCCTTCCCGAGCCCCTTCTTGCCCAGTCCCTTCACCAGCCCCTTGCCGAGGCCCTTCGAGAGCCCCTTGCCCGCCTCCTTCTCCGGACGCGGGGCCGGCGCGGCGGCCGCCCAGTACCCGGGGTCGACCGGGCGGCGCCCGCGCAGGTCCGCGCGGACCTCGCGCGCGACCTTGCGGGTGTCCCGCAGATTGACCGTGGCCCCGATGCCCGCGCCGACCAGCAGCGGGGTCAGCGAGGGCAGCCGGCGCAGCGAACTGCGGGTGAGCCGGCGGCGGACCTGCTGGCGGACCTCGCTGCCGAGGGCCATCGCCGCCAGACCGGCCGGTTTGGCGAGCAGCGAGCCGTCGATGCCGCGCCGGTTGGCCCAGGCCGTGACGTAGGCGGTGGCCTTCTCGGTGGCCGTCCCCTGGGCGGGGTGGCCGTAGACCTGGTGCAGCTCGGCGATCAGTTTGACCTCGACGGCCGCCACGGCGAGCGTCTCGGCGGCGATCTCCACCGCCATCGCGGGCGGTACCGGGAGCATCGCGGCGGCGCCCACACCGGCGCCGAGCGCGCTGGAGGCCCGGCCCGCACCGGTGACCAGCAGGTCGGCGAGCTGCTCCGGGTCGGTGGCGCCGGGGTGCTGCGCACGCAGGGTGGCGAGGTCGCGGACGGGGATGCGCGGCGCGGCCTGGAGCAGTTGGTCGGCCAGCGCGCGGCCGCCGAACGCGGCGCCCTTGGCCGCCGTCCGGCTGCCGCTGCCGAGTCGGCGGGAGATGTCGGAGACCAGCTGGGCGCCGCGCCGACGGCCGCGCTCGACGCCCGCCCGGTATTCGGCGAGTTCCCCGGCCTCGCCCTCGGGGGGCGCGCCTGGAGCTCCCGGTTCGAGTTCCTCGACCAGACCGGCCAGCTCGTCGGCGACGCGGTCCGCGGTGGGCTCGGGCTGCCCGGAGCGCCCCGGTTTCCTGAAGATTGCCATGCTGTGGCCGTACCCGGCCCGGCGCGGCGGTACGCGCCGAGGGTGTCCCGGTCCTGCGACGGGAGGGCCACGGCTTCGTCCCTACGGCGTATCGGCGGCGCCCTGGCCGACCGGCCCGGCAGGTCCGGCCGCCGCACCCCTCAGTCGGTGATCTCGACTCCCCGCCAGAACGCCACCCGGCCGCGGATGTGCTCCGCCGCGGGCTCGGGGGCGGCGTAGAACCAGGCCGCGTCCGGGTTGGTGCGGCCGTCGACGTCGAGCGAGTAGTACTCGGCGGTGCCCTTCCAGCCGCAGACGGTGGTGGTGTCGGACGGGCGCAGGTACTCCGGGCGGACGGAGTCGGCCGGAAAGTAGTGGTTTCCCTCGACGACGACGGTGTCCTCGCTCTCGGCGACGACCGTGCCCTGCCAGCGTGCTGTGGTCATGGCGGGAGTCTGCCCGACGCGGCACCGGGGCGGCAGGGGGCGGGCAGGGGTCGTGGCACGATCCGGCCACCCGGCGTGACGGGCCCAACGCGAGCGGCCAAGGGCGACGGGGCCCGAGGCGAGGGTCCCAGGGCGAAGGGGCCGAGCGGGTCAGGGCAGCGGCTGGGCGTGGACGGGGATGTGCGGGTTCTGGTGGCCGCCGGTGGCGAGCATCCGGACCTCCCCCGCGTCGCTGATCTCGGCCCGGACGATTCCGCTGGCGTCCTCGTACACCGGATGGCCGCCGGGCCCGACCGCGGCGGTGCGCTCGACCACGACCACGTCCTGCGGGGCCTGGGTGCCGGGGTTGCCCGGGAAGGTGAGTGCATAACGGGTGACGGGGCTCATCGCCGACCTCCTGATCCCTGTTCGACGTGCCCGTGGCATCCGGCCTCAGGCGGTGGCCCGGGCCGGACGGGCGGACGCACCGCGCACCTCCAGCTCGCCGAGCAGGCGCGCGGTGGCCTCGGCCACGGCGTCCACGGCCCGGTCGAACGCCTCGCGGTTGTGCGCGGCCGGGGCCCGGAACCCGGACACCTTCCGTACGTACTGGAGCGCGGCCGCGCGGTAGTCCTCCTCGGTGGCGTCGGGCGTCACGGGTGGTCTCAGCGTCTTGATACTGCGGCACATGCCACCAGTCTTGCGCGCGGACGCCCGGCAGGCGACTCCCGTCCGTTACGGCAGCGCCTTGTGCACCACACAGCGCCGTCATCCGATCGGATTAGGATTTGGCCCGAACAATCCCGACTTTCCGCTGTCCGTCCCTCCGGAGCACCCCCCTTGCCTCTCGCGCTGGTCGCCCTGGCCGTCACCGCCTTCGCCATCGGAACCACCGAGTTCGCCGCCATGGGGCTGCTGCCCCAGGTCGCGAACGATCTGGACGTCTCGATCCCGCAGGCCGGCTGGCTGATCTCCGCCTACGCGCTGGGTGTGGTGATCGGGGCGCCGCTGCTCACCGCGCTCGCGGCCGGGCGGCCCCGGAAGGCGGTGCTGGTCGCCCTGGCCGGGTTCTTCGCCGCCGGGAACCTGCTCTGCGCGCTCGCCCCGGACTTCTGGACACTGGCCGCCGCCCGGCTGGTCACCGGACTGCCGCACGGGGCGTTCTTCGGCGCCGGGGCGGTCGCGGCGGCCGAACTCGTCGCCCCGGACCGGCGGGCCCGGGCGGTCGCGGTGATGTTCTCCGGACTGACCCTGGCCAATGTCGTCGGCGTGCCGGCCGCGACCCTGCTCGGCCAGCACCTGGGCTGGCGGGCGACCATGCTGGTGGTGGTCGCGATCGGCGCCGCGGGGGCCCTGGCGATCGCCCGGCTGGTCCCGGCTCTGCCGTCCCCCGCGCAGTCGGGCCTGCGGCACGAGCTGGGCGCGTTCCGCAGCGGGCAGCTGTGGCTGGCGCTGGCCACGGTGGTCTTCGGCTGCGGCGGTTTCTTCGCCTGCTACTCCTACATCACCCCGCTGCTCACCGAGGTGTCCGGCTTCGCGACCGGGTCGGTGACGCTGGTGCTGGCGCTGTTCGGCGTCGGGATGACGATCGGCAACCTGCTCGGCGGCTACGCGGCCGACCGCGCGCTGCGGCCGACGGTGTGCGTCGCGTTCCTGCTGCTCGCCGCCGTGCTGGCGCTGTTCGCCGTGACCGCGCGGGCCCAGTGGTCGGCGGCGGTGACGGTGGTGCTGGTGGGGCTGTTCGGGTTCGCGATCGTCCCGGCGGTGCAGACGCTGGTGATGCGCGAGGCCCGGGGCGCGCCGACGCTGGCCTCGGCGACCGTGCAGGGTGCGTTCAACCTGGCCAACGCCCAGGGCGCGTACTTCGGCGGGCTCGCGCTGGACGCCGGGCTGGGCTGGACCTCGCCGCCGCTGGTCGGCTCGGGCCTGGCGGCCTCCGGCGCGGTGATCGCGGTCGCGGCCTGGGCCGCCGCCCGGCGGGGCACCCGGGCCTCGGCCGCGCCGAGCACGGGCGCGGGCGCGGGCCCGGCCCTGGTGCCGGGCCCCGCGCCGGCCCCGGACGACCGGATCGGCGCGGGGACCGCGACCCCCCGCTGAGCCCGCGGGCGGGCCCGTCAGACCGTGTCGGCCGCCGGACCCGGAGCCGCGACCGGGCGGAGGTCACGGTGACCGTCGGCCAGCAGCGCGTAGCCCTCGGCGTTGAACTTGATGCCGGTCCGCTCCTCCTCGGTCAGCTCGCGGCGCACCTTGGCCGGCACCCCCGCGACCAGCGAACCGGGCGGGACCACCATGCCCTGCGGCACCACGGCACCGGCCGCGACCAGCGAGCCGGCCCCGATCCGGGCACCGTTCAGCACCGTGGCGTTCATCCCGACCAGGACGTCGTCCTCGATCACACAGCCGTGCAGCACGGCGTTGTGGCCGACCGAGATCCGCTCCCCCATCACCAGCGGGAAGCCGAGGTCGGCGTGCAGGGTGCAGTTGTCCTGGACGTTGCTGCCCGGACCGACGGTGATCGCCTCGGCGTCACCGCGCAGCACCGCGCCGTACCAGACGCTCGCCCCGGCGCCGACGGTCACACTGCCGACGACGACCGCGTTGGGCGCCACGAAGGCGGTCGGGTCGACCGTCGGGACCCGGCCCCCGACCTCGGCGATCAGCGGCTCTGCCATCTCTCGTCCTCCTTGCCACGACTGCCCATCAGGTGCGGGCCATGATGGCATCCCGCCCGGCGCCGTCAGCCGGCCGGGGCCGGAGCCGGAGCCGGAGCAGAGGTGGTGGGCGGAACGGAGGCTGTGGGCGGCTGGCCCCCGCAGGCGCCGGTGTCGATCAACTTCTGGAAGGCCGCGTTGGTGGCCGGCAGGTTCGACATGTCGAAGGCGTTCACGGAGGCGGCGAACTGCCGACGGGTGTCGCTGTCGGTGTAGACGAAGGTGTTGTAGCCGGGGATGCCGCCCGCGTGGCCCCAGACCGGGCCGCAGGGCGTCGACACGCGCTGGAGGCCCAGCCCGTACGCGTCCTCGCCGCTCTGCGGGGTGACGGCCATCATCTCGGCGAGCAGCGGCCGGGGCAGCAGTCGCCCGCCGATCAGGGCGGTGACGAAGGTGGTGAGGTCGGCGGTGGTCGAGATCCCGGCGCCGGCCGCCCCCGCCATGCTCGGGTCCAGCTCGGTGACGTCCGCGGGCCCGGCCGGCAGGTCGTAGTAGCCGTGCGCGTGCGGGCCGGGGATCGTCGTCGAGTGGTCCGGCATGAAGGTGCGGGTCAGGCCCAGCCTGCGGACGATCCGCCGGTCCACCTCCTGCTGCCAGCTGTGCCCGGTGACCCGCTCGACGATCTGCCCGACCACGAGGTAGTTGGTGTTGGAGTAGTGCGCGCCCTGGCCCGGCTCGAAGTAGGGCGGGTGGGCGTTGGCGACGGCGATCAGCTGCTGCGGGGTGTACCTGGTGAAACGACCGGTCTCCAGCCACTGCCGGAGCCTGACGGGGTCCTCCTCGTAGCCGAAGAGGTCGTCCTCGGTGTAGTTGAACAGACCGCTGGTGTGGTTGAGCAACTGGCGCAGGGTGATGTTCCGGCCGTTCGGCACCGCGCCCGGCAGCAGCTTCTCCACCGGGTCGTCCAGCCGCAACCTGCCCTCGCCGACGAGCTGGAGGACGACGGTGGAGACGAAGGTCTTGGTCACGCTGCCGATCCGGAACAGGCCGTCGGCGTTCACCGGGGCTCCGGTGCCGAGGTCGGCGGTGCCCGCCGCGCCCTTCCACACGGTGCGGCCGCGCTCGCTCACCCGGGCGAGCGCCGCCGACGCCCCGCCGGGGTCGACCATGCCGCGTACGGCGGCATCCAGCGCCCGCGTGTCGACACCGCGGCGCGCGTCCCGGCCGGCGTCCGCGCCGTCCTGCGTTCCCGCCACCGTCACCGTCGTCACCCCGTCCGGCCCGGTCGCGCCCAGCGCGCCGGCCGTCGGGGCGGTCACGCCCACCAGGCCCGCGCCGGCCAGCGCGAGTGCCACCACGCGCACGGCCGTGCCGCGGCGTCGACGCCCTGTACTGCCGGTACTGCCCGTACTGCCCGTGCTGTCCGTACTGCCCGTGCTGTCCGGGTTCCCCGGGTTCCCCTGAGCGCCCGTACCGCTTCGTGCCGTCCCGTCCATGCGTCCTCCGCGTCAGTGTCTTCGGACGCCCGCAACACCCGGGCTGTCCTCGGCAGTTGACACTCTGACAGGAGCTCCGGCGGATCTCCTCCGACCATGGTCCGGACCCGCTCCGCCTCAGGGCCGAGATTCGGACGCCCGTGGCGGCCGTTTCCAGTACGGGCCTCCCCTGACGCCCCTCAGGGGAGGTGTCTCCGACCGGGGCCGGAGACACCTCCCGGAGCACGAGGTCAGGCGACCGGGGCCTTGACCCGCAGGACCTCGATGAACGCCCGCAGCCACGCCGGGTGGTCGGGCCAGGCGCGGGCCGAGACCACCACACCGTCGACCACCGCCTCGCCGTCCACGTACGTCGCGCCGGCCGCCGTCACATCCGGCTCCAGGGCCGGGTACGCGGCGCTGGTCCGCCCGCCGAGCACCCCGGCGGCGGCCGACACCAACGGGCCGTGGCAGATCTGCGCGACCGGCTTCTCGCTCTCGAAGAAGTGCCGGACGATCCGCCGCACCTCCGGGTCGTTGCGCAGGTACTCGGGCGCGCGGCCGCCCGGGATCACCAGCGCGACGTAGTCCGCCGGGTCCACCTCGGCGAAGGCCAGGTCGGCGGGCCAGGTGTAGCCCGGCTTCTCGGTGTAGGTGTCGTACCCCTCGACGAAGTCGTGCACCACGAACTGCAGCCGCTTGCGGGTCGGTGCCGCGATGTCGACCTGGTAACCCTCCTCGCGCAGCCGCTGGTACGGGTAGAACACCTCCAGTGACTCCGCGGCGTCCCCCGTGACGAGCAGGATCTTCGATGCCATCGCCGACATCCCTCCGAATCGATCGATCGTCGGACATGGTGTCGGCCCGGGCCGGTGTGCCCGGCACGGGCCGGGACCAACCTCCCGCACCCGCCACAGCCGCGCAACGGGGCGCATCGGGCATCCACTCCGCCGAATGCGCCCCCGCGCGCCACCCGCTGTCGGCACGCGCCCCTGCGGCCGCCCCGTTCCGACCTGTACTGACCTGTACCGACTCGTTCCGGACTCCTTCCGGCCCTGTACCCGCTCGTTCCGGCCCGTCCCATCCCAGGATCCGGGGATGGGACGGCAGCCGCCCCCCGGGTCAGAATCGGCGCAGCCCGGTCACCCCGGGGACCAGCTCGAAGGGATCCGCCGATGACCCGTTTCTCCCGCTCGCTCGCCGTGCTCGCCGTCACCGCGACCGCCGTGATCGGCGGCATCTCCGTAGCGCCCGGCGCCTCGGCCGCCGGCAAGCGGTGCGATGTCGAGTACACCGTGGCGTACTACACCTACAAGCAGCTCGGCTACGGGGACATGGACTCGCTGCTGCACGCCGAGAAGTCCTACGCCCTCTGCCAGGTCCACGGCTGAGCCGTACCGCTCGACGCAGGAACGGTGGCCGGCCGCGGCGCGTGACCGCGGCCGGCCACCGCCGCGTCCGCCGCGCCGTCCTTGCCGCCTCCATCGCGCCTGCCGGGCCCGGCAAGGACGGTAGGTGCCGGAACTTCTCCCGCAGTTCGCCCGACGGCCACCCGGCGGGGCGGGACTGCTCCTAGTCTGCGGGCGGCAGCCACACCGCGACGCCGACAGAGCGTCGCCAACACCGCCGCACCAGTACCGCGACGCCACCATCGCGACGCCACCACCGCCACGCCATCCGCGCGAGCTAGGAGCTTCCATGACGTACCGTCCGACCGACGGCGGCACCCCGGCGGAGTCCGCCGAGGGCACCTCCTCCTCCCGCCGCAACTTCCTGCGGGCCACCGGTGCCGCCGGCCTCGGCGCGGCGGCCCTCGCCGCCGGGGCCGGGGAGGCGTTCGCCGCCCCCGGCGGGGAGCAGCCGGGGGCGGACCGGTCCGGCGCCGACGACGAGCGCGGCGTCGCGTCCGACCGCCCGGCCGGCACCCGCCCGCCGGTCCGCACCGGCACCGGCCTGGACCGCCTGCCGCACCCGCTGATCGTCGGTCACCGCGGCGCCCCCGGCTACCGCCCCGAGCACACCCTGGGCTCCTACGACCTGGCGCTGAAGCTGGGCGCGGACGTCATCGAGCCGGACCTCGTCCCCACCAAGGACGGCCAGCTGGTGGTCCGGCACGAGAACAACATCGCGGAGACCACGGACGTCGCCGACCGCACCGAGTTCGCGAGCCGCCGCACCACGAGGACCATCGACGGCGTCGCCCAGACCGGCTGGTTCACCGAGGACTTCACCCTCGCCGAGCTGCGCACCCTGCGTGCCAAGGAGCGGCTGCCGCAGCAGCGCCAGCGCAACACCCTGTACGACGGCCGCTGGGCGATCCCGACCTTCCGCGAGGTCGCCGACTTCGCCCGCAAGCGCGGCCGCGAGCTCGGCCGGGACGTCTGGGTGTACCCGGAGACCAAGCACCCCAGCTACTTCCGTTCGATCGGCCTGCCGCTGGAGGAGCGCCTCGCCGACGAGCTGCGCCGCACCGGGCTGGCCGGGCGCAACGGCCGGGCGATCCTGCAGTCCTTCGAGCCGAGCAGCCTGCAGCGGCTCGCCAAGCTGGTCGACAACCCGAAGATCTTCCTGCTCAGCGGCCCGACCAGCCAGCCGTACGACTTCGTGCTGTCCGGCGACAAGCGCACCGTGGCCGACCTGGTGAAGCCCGAGAACCTGCGCTGGATCGCCGGCTTCGCGCACGGCATCGGCCCGACCACCACCCTGATCGCCCCGGTCGACGCGACCGGCAAGCTGCTGCCGCCGACCACCCTGGTCCGGGACGCGCACGCGGCCAACCTGCTGCTGCACCCGTACACGGTGCGCAACGAGAACGCCTTCCTGCCGCTGGACTACCGCCGGGGCACCGACCCCAACGCGTACGGCGACGCGATCGGCTGGGCGAAGTACCTGTACGAGCTCGGGGTGGACGGCTTCTTCACCGACCAGACCGACACCAGCGTGCTGGCCCGCCAGGACTTCTGGGACGCCAAGGGCGCGCACTGACCGCACTGACCGCACTGACCGTGCTCGCCCCTGGGTGAACCGCCGCGCCCCGGAACGTCCGTCGACGTTCCGG
The DNA here is from genome assembly GCF_001279805.1 of Streptomyces sp. XY431. NCBI lineage: Bacteria > Bacillati > Actinomycetota > Actinomycetes > Kitasatosporales > Streptomycetaceae > Streptomyces > Streptomyces sp. XY431. The sequence goes on along the minus strand of NZ_LGDO01000047.1, from coordinate 7,340 downwards.
GGCGCGGCGCCGTCCGGGGCGGAGCCCCGACATCAGCCGTCGCCGTGCTGCTCCTCGGGCTGGCCCTGCTGGCCCTGCTGCGCCTGCCCCTCCGGCGCCTGCTCCTGCTGGGTCGGCCGGTCCTGCTGAGTGGGCTGGGCGGGCTTGCGGGTGGGCTGGCGGCCGGGGGTCTGGGTACGGCCGCCGGGCCAGGACGGGGCGACGTCGGTCGGCTGGCCGCCGGGCCAGGTCGTCCACGGTGAGCCGCTGCCGGAACCCGGGCTCGCCGAGGGGTCCCGCTTCGGCGGCGGGTTGGGGATGTAGACGGTCTCGAACTCCTTCTCCGGCATGCCCCGGACGGCCTCGTTCATGGCCATCTGCCAGATCGGCCCCGGGCCGGTGGCGCCGAAGACCTCGTCGAACCACTTGCCGCCGATCCGGATGTTCTTCATCGGCACGCCGCCGGCCGGGCCGCCCAGCCAGACCGAGGCGGCCAGGTTGCCGGTGTAACCGCTGAACCAGGCCGACTTCTTCTCGTCGGAGGTACCGGTCTTGCCGGCGATCTGCCGGTCGTCGTCCAGACCGAGGTCACGGGCGGTGCCGCCCTTCTCGGTGACGCCGAGCAGCACGGTGTTGATGATGTCGGCGGTGCTCTCGGACAGCACCCGGTCGCACTTGGCCGGGCTGACCGGGACGTCCTTGCCGTCCATGGTGGTGATGCTGCTGATCGCGACCGGCGTGCAGTAGGTGCCGCGGTTGGCGAAGGTCGCGTAGACGTTGGCCATCACCAGCGGGCTCACCTCCTGGGTGCCCAGGCCGAGGGCCGGCAGCTCCTGCAGCGGCTTGCCGCTGGCCTTGCCCGCGACGCCCAGCTTGTTGGCCATCTGCTTGACCGCGCAGAGGCCGATCTCCTGTTCCATCTGCACGAAGTAGGTGTTGACCGAGAGCGCCATCGCCTCCTTGAGCTCGTACGGGCCGACCTCGCCCGAGGACTCGTTGGGGATGGTGCCGCCCTTCTTGCCCTTCTCCAGGTTCTTCCAGGGGCCGTCGCAGGTGGTCATCGTCGGCCAGTCCATCTTGTTCGGCGAGGCGTAGGACTGGGTGGAGGTCAGCCCGGCCTCCAACCCGGCGGCGGCCACGATCGGCTTGAAGTTGGAGCCCGGCTGGAAGCCGTTGCCGCCGCCCATCGCCGCGTCCACGTTGTAGTTGACGACGGTCTGGTTCTTGGCCGGGTCGATCCCGTAGGGCCGGGTCTGGGTCATCGCCAGGATCCTGCCGGTGCCCGGCTCGACCATGGTCATCGCCGCCGACACCTGGTCGGTGACCTTCACCTTGGTGGTCACGGCCTTGAGCGCGGCCGCCTGCTTCACCGGGTCGAGGGTGGTGTGGATGAACAGGCCGCCCTGGTCCCAGAGCTTCTTGCGCTCGGCGGCGGTCTTGCCGAAGACCGGGTCCTGCTTGATCACGTGCCGGACGTAGTCGCAGAAGAAGCCCATGCCCGCGTCGGCGGTGATGCAGCCGTTCTGCGGCGCCTGGTAGTGCAGGGCGACCGGCCCGGACTTGGCCTCCTTGGCCTGCTCCGGGGTGAGGTGCTTGTTCTCGACCATCTTGTCGATGACGACGTCGCGGCGCTTGCGCGAGGCCTCGGGGTGGGCCTTGGGGTCGAACTGGGAGGGGTTCTGCACCAGTCCGGCCAGGGTGGCGGCCTCGGCGACCGTGAGGTCCTTGCTGTTCTTGCTGAAGTAGCGCTGGGCGGCCGCCTGGATCCCGTAGGCCTGCTGGCCGTAGTACGTGATGTTCAGGTAGTTGGTGAGGATCTGGTCCTTGGTCAGCTCCTCCTCCAGCTTGATGGAGTACTTGAGCTCCTGGACCTTGCGGCCGAGGGTCTTGCGCTGGGCCTCCAGCACCGCCACCGGGTCGTCGCCGGCCTTCTCGACGTTCACGTTCTTCACGTACTGCTGGGTGAGCGTGGACGCGCCCTGGACGGCGGTGCCGCTCTCGGCGTTCTTGGTGATGGCCCGCAGGACGCCCTTGAGGTCGACGGCCCCGTGCTCGTAGAAGCGCGCGTCCTCGATGTCCACCTGGGCCTGGCGTATCAGCGTGCCCATCTCCTCGCCGGTGATCACCCGGCGGTCGCGCTCGTAGACCTTGGCTATCTGCTGGCCCTTGGCGTCGTAGATCCAACTGGCCTGGGTCAGCGCCGGCGTCTTCAGGTCGGCGGGGATGCTGTCGAACTCCTCGACGCCGCTCTTCAGGCCGAGCCCGAGCGCTCCGGCGGCGGGGAGGGCGATGCCCGCGAGCAGGACGCCCGCGAGAGTGCTGTAACCGAGGAACTTCACGCCGTGGCCGAGCAGGCCGAGCGGGGTCTCGCGGCGCCGGGGGCGCGGGACCCAGGTGTCGAGGGGCTCCGAGGAGGGCATGCGGCGGCTTCTCCGTGACATAGTCGGAACACTACGTCCACGAAAACCGCCCGTGGGGCCGGTGTTGGTCAACCTTTGTCACAAATCGGCGACAGATCACCGGCGTTGGGCGTGGCGCTCGGAACGGCCGGCGGGACCGCCCGCTCCGGGGGCAGGTCGTTCGTCTGCGCTCGACCGGACTCGATCAAGAACGGTCGGGCTCGCGTACCCTGCTCGCCCTGCTCGCCCGCAGCCTCAGCCCTCGCGCTTCTTGCGCCGCAGCCCGAACACCGCGCCCGCGATCGCGACCAGGAACACCACCCCGAGCACCTGGTCCCCGGTGCTCGCCGGAGCGTCCTTCCCGCCGTCGGGCGACGGCGGGGCGGCCGCACCGGAGGTCGGCGACGCCGGGTCCGAGGGGGCCGACGGGGCCGGAGTGGCGCTCCGCAGGGGTTCGACGGTGTCCGGAAGCTGCGCGTCGTCGAGCGGCGCGCGCCAGACCGGACTGTCCTTGCCCTCGGTGCCGTAGAGCAGCGCCCGGCCGTCCGAGGTGAAGGTGACCGACTCCCCCTGCCGCTGGAACGGCGTGGACAGCGGTTCGGCGTCGCTCGGCGCGCCGTCCTTCCAGCGGTAGAGGGTCGCCGAGAAGTAGCCGCGCAGCACCAGCCGGGTGCCGTCCGGCGAGAAGGCGCCGTCGGTCGTCCACGGCGCGTCGGCGATCCTCCGGAAGGTGTTCACACCCGTCGGGGCGAGCTTCTCCGGGCCCTGGTAGAGCCCGCCGCCGCCCTGCTTCTTGCTGGCGATGTAGGCGCGGCCGGTCACCGGGTGGACCATCAGCGCCTCCGCATCCCGGGGGCCGTCCTCGTAGCGGACCTTGTAGCGGGTCACCTCCACCGCCTGGTCGTGCAGCTCGGCGGGTTCGGCGAAGGCGTAGATCCAGACCTCGGGCCACTTGCCGCCGAGGTTGTCGCCGAGGTCGCCGACGTAGAGCCGGCCGTCCGGACCGAGCGAGATCGCCTCGACGTCGCGGGGTTCGACGCCCCGCAGGGTGACGGTGGCGACCGTGCGGCCCTGGGAGTCGATCGCGTAGACGTACGGGCCGTCGTCGCTGTCGTTGTGGGTCCAGTAGACGCCGGGGTGCTGCCGGCTCGCGGCGAGGCCGCTGGACTCGGTGATCCTCGGGTCGCCGATGGCGAAGGCCTGGCCGCCCGGGTCGGCCGCGTGCGCGGACGGGGCGCCGAAGGTGGCACCGGCGCCGACGGCGACCGCGGTGGTGGCGGTGGCACAGACCGCGGCGAGCAGCACGGCGGGGAGCCTGGTCGTTCGCATCCTCAGCACCGGTCGATCCTCCCACGGCCGCCCTCCCCGCCCGTTTCCCGGCGGCTTCCCGACGGCTACCCGCCGGGGGGCGATTTTTCGTCACCTTGACGAGATCCCTCCGCCTTCAATATCGTCAGCGTGACGAAAAGGAGCCGCCATGGCCGACATCAGCAAGCGCTTCGGACTGCGCCACCTGCGCGCCCGCCCCACCGCCCACATCCGGCACGTCCGCCGCGGCCGGCTCGCCCACGACGGCACCGGGCTCGCCTTCTGGTTCCGCCCGCTCACCGCCGCCCTCTCCGAGGTGCCGGTCGACGACCGCGAACTCGCGATGCTCTTCCACGCCCGCACCGCCGACTTCCAGGACGTCACCGTCCAGGGCACCCTGACCTACCGGATCACCGACCCGGCCACCGCCGCCGCCCGCGTCGACTTCGGCATCGACCCCGACACCGGCGCCTGGCGCTCCGCCCCGCTCGACCAGCTCGCCACCCTGCTCACCGAGACCGCCCAGCAGCACGCGCTCGGCCTGCTCGCCCGCACCCCGCTCGCCGCCGCCCTGGCCGACGGCATCGCCGGCGTCCGCGAGCGGATGACCGCCGGCCTCGCCGCCGAACCCCGGCTCGCCGAGACCGGACTCGCCGTCATCTCCGTCCGCGTGGTCGCCCTGCGCCCCGAACCGGAGGTGGAACGCGCCCTGCGCACCCCCGCCCGGGAACTGGTCCAGCAGGAGGCCGACCGGGCCACCTTCGAACGGCGTGCCGTCGCCGTCGAGCACGAGCGCGGCATCGCCGAGAACGAGCTGGCCAACCGGATCGAACTCGCCCGGCGGCAGGAGCAGCTGATCACCCAGGAGGGCGCCAACGCCCAGCGCCAGGCCGAGGACGAGGCCGTCGCCGACCGGATCCGCACCGACGCCGAGGCCCAGCGCCGCACCCGCCTCGCCGCCGCCGAGGCCGAGGCCGCCCGGGGCCTGGGCGAGGCCAGGGCCGCCGCGGAGGCCGCCTGGCTGGCCGCCCACCAGCAGGCCGACCCGGCGGTGCTGCGGGCGCTCCCGCTGATGCGGCTGGCCGAGCACCTGCCGCGGATCGACAGCCTCACCCTCACCCCGGACGTGCTCACCGGGCTGCTCGCCAAGCTCGGCGCGGCGGGTTCGCCGGGGGATCCGCTTTCCGGTGGTGCCGGCGGGGGCGGACGGTGACGCTCGCACCCCGGGCCGTCCTGGTCCACCGCCGCAGCGAGTACCAGGAGCTGGTCGACCACCACGGCACGCCCGGCCAGGCCGCCTACTTCCTGCGCAGCCGGGGCCGGTCGGTCGAGGAGATCGAACGGCGCCACGTCCGGCAGGAGGAGGCGCTCGCCCGGGCGGCCGGCGCCGTGCCGCTCGACTGGCGCCGCACCCGGGTCGAACGCGCCGACCTGCCCCGGTTCCTCTTCGAACCGGAGGACGTCGTCGTCGTGGTCGGCCAGGACGGCCTGGTCGCCAACGTCGCCAAGTACCTCGGCGGCCAGCCCGTGATCGGCGTGGACACCGAGCCCGGCCGCAACCCCGGCGTACTGGTCCGCCACCGCGCCGACGACCTGCCCCGCCTCCTCCCGGCCGCCGTCGGCCCCGGTACCGACCGGCGGACCGAGGAGCGGACCATGGTCGAGGCCGTCGCCGACGACACCCAGCGGCTGCTCGCGCTCAACGAGGTCTACATCGGCCAGCCCGGCCACCAGACCGCGCGCTACCGGCTGGCCGTCGAGCAGCACCCCGGCGCACCGGACGGGGACGAGGCGCAGGCCTCGTCCGGGGTGCTGGTCGGCACCGGCACCGGCGGCACCGGCTGGTGCCGCTCCGTCTGGCAGGACCGCGGCGGCCCGCTCGCCCTGCCCGCACCCGCCGCGCCGTCGCTCGCCTGGTTCGTCCGCGAGGCCTGGCCCTCCCCCGCCACCGGCACCACCCGGGTGCACGGCCTGCTCGACGGGGAGCAGCAGCTCGTCCTGACCGTCGAGTCGGACCGGCTGGTGGCGTTCGGGGACGGCGTCGAGAGCGATGCGCTGGACCTCGTCCGCGGCCAGACGGTCCGGGTGGGCGTCGCCGCCACCCGGCTGCGGCTGCTCGGCTGAGCCGCCCGGCCTACCCGGCCGGTGTCGGCGCCTGCGCCGGTTCCACCCGTCCTACCCGGCCGGTGTCGGCGCCTGCGCCGGTTGCTCCTCGTGCCGGACCACCACCACCGGGCAGTGCGCGTGCTGGATCATCGCCTGGCTGGTCGAGCCCAGCAGCATGCCCGCGAACCCGCCCCGGCCCCGGGCACCGACCACCAGCAGTTGGGCCGCCCGGCTCGCGTCGATCAGCGCCGGCCGGGCGTGGGCCTCGATCAGTTCGGAGTGCAGCTCCACGTCCGGGTACTTGTCCTGCCGGCCGGCCAGCGCCTCCGCGAGCGCCCGCTCCTCCTGCCCCGGCAGGCTCGCGCTGGGGTGCGCCACGTGCAGCGCCGTCAACGGCACCCGGCGGGCGGCGGCCTCCGCGAAGGCGAAGCCCAGCGCCTCCGCGCCCACCCCCGAACCGTCCACCGCCACCAGCACCGGCCCGTCCGGCTCCGGCCGGCCCCGGACGATCAGCACCGGGCAGGCGGCGTGCGCGGCCAGGTGCACGGCGACCGAGCCGATCAGCAGCGCCCCGAACCGGCCGAGCCCCCGGCTGCCGACCACGACCAGGCAGGCGTCCCGCGACCGGTGGGCCAGCACGGTCAGCGGCTCACCGGTGACCAGCTCGGCGCCGATCTCCAGCCGGGGATCCAGCGCCCGGGCCCGGGCGCCGGCGTCCTCCAGCACCTTCTCCGCCTGGTGCCGCAGCCCGCCCTCCGCCGGACCGCCCTGGGCCGGACCGAGGGACACGTGCATCAGCGGCCAGATGAACGCGTGCACGATCCGCAGGCCGCAGCCGCGCAGCCGCGCCTCCCGCACCGCGACGTCCACGGCGGCCAGGCTCGCCTCCGAACCGTCCACCCCCACCAGCACCGGCTCACTCATCGCCCGCCTCCTGCTTCTCCTCGGGGGTGCGCTCGTAGGACACCACCGCGACCGGGCACGGCACGTGGTGCAGCACCGCGTGCGCGACCGACCCCAGGTGCGCCCGCAGCGGCGACCGGCGGACCCGCCGCCCGATCACCACCAGCTCCGCGCCCGCCGCCGCCCGCTCCGCGAGCACCTTGGCGGGCCGAGCGTTCAGGACCTCCTCGACCACTGTCACCCCGGGGTGCTCCGCCCGCCACGGCTGGACCACCCGCGCCAGCTCACCCTCGGCGAACCCCTGCATCTCGCCGGACACGTCGACGCTCGCCGCGATGCCCGCGTACTGGTACGCCACCGGCAGCGTCCAGGCGTACACGGCCCGCAGCGGCAGCCCGCGCCGCTCGGCCGCCGCGAAGGCGTGGCCGAGCACCTCGGCGGCGCCCTGGTAGGGGTCGACGCCGACCACCACCTCGCCGCCCCCTGCTTCGCCCGCTGCTTCCCCCTTGCGCACCAGCACCACCGGGCACCCGACCCTGGTGAGCACCCGCCGGCTCACCGACCCCACCAGGAACCCCGCCACCGCCCCCAGCCCCCGCGACCCGAGCACCAGGCTCTCCGCCCCGGGTTGCTCCTCCGCTTCCT